>NZ_CALFLA010000049.1 GCF_937880195.1 uncultured Blautia sp. | reverse complement strand
TGTTGTTTTTTGTAAATCTCTGTCTCGCTGACAGCTTGTTTACTTTACCACACTTTCAAGTGGTTGTCAACAAGTTTTTTTGTTTTTTTATTTTTTCTTTTATTATAAAAAACAAAAAATCCGCTTTTTTCAAAGCGGATTTAACTATATCATTAAATGTATATTATGTCAAGGGAGTTTTTGCTATTTTCTTAATTTTATCATACCCCATAAAAAATACTCATAAAGAAGTTTACAAAGATATCATATTCGTACAGCAAACTCAGAAAGGTATCCCTTTCGATCAGAGCCAACCCCTGTTTCCCTATCTCTGTACTGCACAGAACTGTCAGCGCCAGAAAAGCTATCCAGACAAAAAGCACCCCTTTCACCAGCCCCACAAGCCCTCCTGCCAGTTTGTTAGCGCTTTTCAACAGGGGAAGCCCCGCAAGGAAATTCAACACCCAGGTTCCCAACCTTAAAATAACTGACGCTAGCATGTATGATACCACAAAAGAAAGCCCGTTCACGATCATTCTTGCCAAAGCCTCTGACACATACTCTCCAAAAGTATCAACTGCCAGATAAGTATATACCTCTTCTTTATTATTTGACTCCAATCCTTTCCTGATAAGGTCAGGCAATTCCAGCGCTTCGATAAAGCTATTCTGTTCCACCTGCTCATCTGGCTGCTGCTCCTGATCATCTCCAGCCGAAACAAAATCCTGACAGCTCTCTCTGACCATTCTGTATACAGGAGTGTTTTCCATAAAAAAATCATTTACATAGGGATTGATCGCCCAGGAAACAGCAATTGCAAGAAAAACAAAAAAGAAAGATACAATTTCCCTAATAAATCCTCGTTTATATCCTCTGCTGACGGTTACTGCCAAAACACAGATCACCGCCGCGCCAAGCCAAGTCAATGTCATATTCTGCTCCTAACTGAATTTAATCACATTAACTCCGCTGTCAAGCACCAGAAGATAACGATTCATACCAATTTTAATAAAGTTATTAATGCTTCCGTCTACTGTTCCATTATATTTTTCCACACCTCTGTTATTCATCACACAGATCTGAGAATCATTATAAAGCAGAATATTTCCCCCGCTCATTTTTATAGTTGTATAGGGAATATTAAAATTCTTGGTAAAACGGAGACTGCCGTCGGCAGAATATACCTTCATCGTATATTTCTTATCTTTTGATCCATTCTTAAACACCATTCCAATGGTCTTCTCATCACAGAAGGTACTAACGATTTCTTTGTCTACTTTTTCCGAAATGCTTTCTTTTGGAATCTGTTTGCCATTATAAAGAGTAAAACCGTCATCCCGCAGAGCTGCCGACCGTTCAGAATCCAGATACCGTATCTCTGGGATCACAGTTCCCTCGTATGTATATCCGCTGACAATTCTGTCACCCTCATTCTGCCCTACGTCTCCAAAATTATAAAATGCCACATAGCTTGTAGTATCGCTTCCATCTATAAACTGATATGTCACCATCATAATCTGTCCATTATCCGAAAGAGCTACATCCATGGGATAACCCGGATCTTCTACATGGGTCTGGTTCTCTGCGATCAGACTTCCATCTGAATTATAATAATTGATCCAGGTTGCATCGCCTCCATCCAGAATAGCGGCAACAAGACCATTTGAAGAAATCCTTGCTTTTACAATGTTATAGGAAGTTGTCACACTTCCAACTTCTCCATTTTTGTCAAATATTTTCAGGTCGGTCCCATCTATATCCGCAATAACCGCCCAGCTGTCGTTAATATCTGCTACAGGATTTTCCATTTCATAAAGCGTACTCCAGTACGCCTCCATCTCTGAGTTTACAAGAGACGCGCCCTCCGGGCTGTATCTCAGCACCTTTCCTGCCATAACTTCATATTTGGTAGAAACAATATCCTCCTGCTCGCTGGTCTGAAGGATCCGGTAATTCCGGTAACTGCGCTTTTCCACAAAAATCAGAACAGCAGCCGCCACAGCAACAATAACAATCGCTGTGACAGCTGTTTTTTTCATTACTGCATGTTTGTGTCTGGAAAGCTGTTTCTGAAAATCTTCTCCACCGCCGGCCATCCTTTCATTCTGGGCAAGCAGTTTTGCTCTCTTATGTTTCTTTATTATTTTTTTGAACATGTTTGCCATAAAAAACCTTGCCTTTCGGATTCTGTTACCTCGAATTTTTTCCTATTATAACAAATATCTCAGGGCAATACAATTATTTGTCCGGGATAAATAATTTCTTCTGCACTAATCCCATTCATGCGGCAAATCTCTGCCACCGCGTCCATAGACCCGTATTTTTCCAGGCTGATCTGATATAGCGTATCTCCCGGCTTAATAATATAAGAGGTTCCGTTTCCCGCCGCTGTTTCTAGACTGCCAGAGTTTTGCCGATTCCGGTTCTCCATATTCTGACCTTCTTTTTCCTGAGATGCCCGGACTCTGCGTTCCGCCTTGCGAAGATCCGACTCTTCCTTATAAATCGCCTGTTCCTCCTGGCTCAGACTTTCTGCGCTTTTGGACGTCTCCACATCCTCTTTATCTTCCTCGCTCTTTTCAGATTTCCCGGATATATTTCCTGCCAAATCTTCCTCTTTTTCCCTTTCCCGGCTCTGTTCTCCTGTTCCTTCCACTAATTCTTTTTGCTTTTCTATATGCTCTTCTATCTTTTCTTCTTTCTTTATGATTTTTTCTGCCTCTTCTTTTGGCATGGCTTCTATTCCTTTATTTGTCTTTCTGGTATCTTCCAATACAGACTTTTCAATGTTTTCTTCCCCTACTGCAGAAGAAGAAACTGCCTCCGTCTTTTCCTGTACCCTTTGTATTGCCTGATAATTTTGATAAAAACGCACCCCTGCCACAATTACTGCCACCGCCAGGCAGGCAGTGGCTGCATATGAAAAAACAGAGGGTCTCTCTTCGGCTGCCTCCGTTTCCTTTTCTTCAACATTCTTCTTTTTCTGTATGATCTTCCGAAAGGCCTTCACCGCCTCATCTGGAACCTCTTCCTTTCTGTCTTTTTCAAATTCCGCATTTTTCTCCAGCATATAAGTCTGCATCATTGGATTTTTTTCATAATAGAGATAATAACCGCTCTGCTTTACCAGAAAATTATTCTCATAACGAAAAAACGCTTCCTCCCGTTCTGCCGGATCCATGAGCATCAGAATTTTTTCTCCTCCAAAATGGGTCAGATGTACCCGGCAAAAAACTTCTCCTGCTTCCATCAAAAGAGACCGTCCTCCAAAAAACCATCCCACGATCTCCTGTCCCTGAAAATACTTTTCCGCCTCCTCATGAATCTGCTGCCAGAGAAGATCTGTAAATTCAATATGCTCTGGGCTCAGCTCCTTTGGCTCTCCAAGGATCGCCCCCTTCACAAATATATATGTGATTCCTGCTTCCCATTTCGTCTCCCCGGTCAGCACTGCCAGAGTGTTTCTTTCTTCTCCCTGTTCTTTCTCCCCGCCGGACGCTTTTGTAAGAAAGGTGTACACATAGTCTTCCATATAGATCCGAAAACCGTCTCTGATCTGTCCTATCTGCCGTATATTTTTTGGCACAGAAAAAATCCCTTCACTGCCTTTTGCTTCCTGTTTTTCATCTTTATAGATGACCTCTATCATGTCATATCACCCCTTCGGGTACAAGAATAGCATATCCAATATGCGGATTTTAGCAGAATCTAAGAGGTGTTTTTAAGAATTTAACGACAGATTCCGCCTTCCCGAATCTCTTCTTCCATTTTTAAAAGGGAATATTTTCTTTTTAAAAAGGATACAATAAACAAGGACAAACACAGTGAGGAAAAAAATATGACCTTTTATATTGATACAAAAAAATCAGGAGCCTCCAGAGATATCTCTTTTTCTCTAAAAAAATGTATTCTATGCCATCCTCCCGGCTGGAATGAACTTGTTTTTCTCTGTATCGGCACAGATCGTCTTACCGGAGACTGCCTTGGACCTTATGTAGGAAAGGAGCTTTTAAGCCACAGCGCAGGAGGTATCCACGTATACGGAACCCTAAAAAACCCGGTTCACGCCCTTAATCTCTCCAATATCAGCGCCATGATCAGAAAACAGCATCCAAAAGCCCTTGTCATTGCTATTGACGCCTCTCTTGGCCAAAAAAAGCACCTGGGTTATGTCACCATTGGAAATGGTTCTCTTTACCCAGGTGCTGCAGTTCAAAAAAACCTGCCGCCTGTCGGCGATATTCATATTACAGGAATTGTAAACACTTCTGGCATGCTGGAGCATCTCACACTCCAGACCACTCGTCTGTCAACAGTGATCGCGCTGGCAGACACCATCACAGAAGGTATCCTGATCATGCAAACTCTTTAATCTGCTTATAGATGCCTTCTGCATCCAGACCATATTTTTCCAGAAGAGCCACAGCCGGACCGGACTCTCCAAATACGTCGTTTACTCCAATACGTTTTACCGGAACCGGAGCTTTCTCAGACAGCCACTCGCAGACAGCTCCGCCAAGTCCGCCGATTACTGAATGCTCTTCCACAGTCACAACCTTGCCTGTTTCTTTTGCTGCTGCAACGATCAGTTCCTCATCCAGAGGTTTGATGGTATGGATGTTGATCACCTTTGCCTGGATTCCGTCTGCCGCAAGCCTCTCAGCAGCTTCCAAAGATGCTGCAACGCAAAGTCCGTTGGCTACGATTGTAAGGTCTTTTCCTTCGCGAAGGACAATTCCCTTGCCAAGCTCAAATTTATAATCCGGTCTGTCGTTGATCACCGGAACAGCAAGACGTCCAAAACGCATATATACAGGGCCAACATGCTCGTAAGCTGCTTTTACCATAGCTTTTGCTTCAATATCGTCAGACGGGGATGCAACTACCATGCCGGGAATACTTCTCATAAGAGCAAAATCCTCGCAGCACTGATGGGTGGCTCCGTCCTCGCCTACAGAAATTCCGCCGTGAGTTGCGCCGATCTTTACATTCAGTTTTGGATATCCTACAGAGTTACGCACCTGCTCAAAAGCACGTCCTGCTGCAAACATAGCAAAAGTGCTGACAAAAGGTACTTTGCCTGTTGTAGCAAGTCCTGCGCCGATTCCCACCATGTTACACTCTGCAATACCGCAGTCAATGTGGCGTTCCGGAAATTCTTTCTTAAACATACCGGTCTGGGTAGCTGCAGCAAGGTCAGCATCCAGAACAATGAGGTCTTCATGTTCTTTTCCAAGTTCTACCAGAGCTGCGCCGTAGCTTGCTCTTGTAGCGATTTTCTTTACATCTGACATAATGCTTCACCTACCTTTTCCAAATCTTTCATAGCCTGTGCATACTCCTCATCATTTGGAGCTTTGCCATGCCATCCTGCCTGGTTTTCCATGAAGGAAACGCCTTTGCCCTTGACAGTTTTCATAATGATCGCCACTGGCATTCCTTTAACTGTTCTTGCCTCGTCAAAAGCAGCCTTCAGCTGATCCATGTCGTTTCCGTCTTCCACATTGATCACATGGAAATTAAATGCTTCAAATTTCTTATCAATAGGATATGGGGAGCAGACTTCGTCAATTTTTCCGTCGATCTGCAGTCCGTTGTTATCCACGATCACAACAAGGTTGTCCAGTTTGCGGAAGCCTGCAAACATTGCCGCCTCCCATACCTGACCCTCCTGGATCTCACCGTCTCCCAGAAGAGTGTACACTCTGTAGGAATCATTGCTGAGTTTTGCAGAAAGGGCCATGCCTACTGCCGCAGAGATTCCCTGTCCCAGAGAGCCGCTGGACATATCAACGCCTGGAATATGTTTCATATCTGGATGACCCTGAAGATAAGAGCCCAGGTGACGGAGAGTTTTTAAGTCTTCTTTTGGGAAGTAGCCTCTCTCAGCCAGCGCGGAATACAGTCCCGGCGCAGTGTGTCCCTTGGAAAGTACAAAACGGTCGCGGTCTGCTTTTTCTGGATCCTTAGGATCAATATTCATTTCTTCAAAATACAAATATGTAAATAAATCTGCTGCAGAAAGTGATCCGCCCGGATGGCCGGCTTTTGCAGCATGGACTGCTGTTACAATGCCCTTGCGGACTTCGTTGGCAGTCTTCTGAAGTTCTAACTTATTCATGCTATTCTCCTTTAATTGATCAGTCGCCAAATACTGCTTTGTAATCTTTCTGGAATTTCTCAATTCCTGCGTCAGTCAGCGGATGATGTGTCATCTGTTCCAGAACCTTGTACGGTACTGTTGCAATATGTCCGCCTGCAAGAGCGCACTCTGTTACATGAACTGGATGACGAACGCTTGCGCAGATGATCTCTGTATCAAGGCCTGCCACCTCAAACATCTGAACGATCTGACGGATCAGTTCGATTCCGTCTGTGGAAATATCATCCAGTCTTCCAAGGAATGGAGATACGTAGGTAGCTCCTGCTCTTGCTGCAAGAAGCGCCTGGTTCGCAGTAAAGATCAGAGTTACATTTGTCTTGATTCCTTCTTTGGAAAGAACCTTAACAGCCTTCAGTCCTTCCACAGTCATCGGAATCTTTACTACCATATTCGGATGAATCTTGGCAATCTCACGCCCCTCTGCGATCATACCTTCAGCATCTGTGGTAGTAGCCTTTACCTCGCCGCTGATCGGTCCGTCTACAATAGAAGCGATCTCTTTGATTACTTCGTTAAAGTCTCTTCCCTCTTTTGCGATCAGGGACGGGTTTGTGGTAACGCCGCAGATAATCCCCATGTCGTTTGCTTTACGGATATCCTCTACATTTGCTGTGTCAATAAAAAATTTCATTTCTTTTTCCTCCTGATTTGTTTTTGCTGGTTGTTTCCGGCCTTTTGCGCGGTTGATGATTTCATTATAGCAAAAACTTCAAAAGGGTCAAGACGCCCATATTTTATTAATAAAATTTCTATTAATATTTTATATTTTTATTAATACAAATACACAGTATTGTTTGTCTTTTCACAAACCTCCTATGAGAATCCCATGGTTTTTTCATTGGTACCGACCTGTTCATCCAAAAATTATTATTAATATTTATTTACCAGAATATTTATTTTTTTATTCTGGCATAGGCTGTAGTTTTCCGGGCGATCAGCTTCGGCGTATATTCTATATTATACAGACTGGTTGGCTGCAGTCCTGTGTAAAGCTGGTCGCTCATAGAGATCTTACGGATAATAATATCGCAGGCATCCCTGCCCTTCAGCGCTACAAAATGATCTATGGTTGTCAGGGAAAGCCGTCTGATTCCAGAATAAAATATATTGTCGCAGCCAATCACAGACACATCCTTAGGAACACGGATCCTGGATTTTTCCAGGGCGTCTATGGCCCCTATGGCCATCATATCATTCTGGCCTGCAATAGCAGTAAACTCTTTCCCTTCGCTGATCAGATCCATAGTAAGCTGATAACCCATGGAATATTCAGAATCCATTCTTGGAATCTTCCTGTCAACAGATTCGTCCGCCGCTTTGATCAGCACATGACCTCCAAGGCCCTCCCTCTCAAATTCCTTTACAAATCCGTCGATCCTCCGGGAACGCTGCCACTGTCTCCTGGTCAGGGGAGGCGTGATAAAAGCCACGTCCTGATGGCCAAGATCCAGAAGATGGCGCGCCATCAGCCTTCCTACCATAGTATTATCCTGGTTGATAGCGTCAACCGTGGTTGTTTTTTCCTTATTGCTGATAATAACAAGAGGAATCTCCCTGGCTGTCTCCTCTACCTTTTTTTGAAAATCAGGATGAGGATTACAGGTATAAATGATACCCTGAGGCTGCATCGTGCGGATCATGCGCAGATATTTTTCTTCCAGCCCCGCGTCTCTCTGTGTGTTGCAGATAAAAACGCCATATCCCTTTTCATTGGCCACTGCCTCGATTCCCTGCAGAAGCAAGACATAATAAGGACTGGTAAGGGTAGGGCAGAACACCACGATCAGCTTTTCTTTTTTGTTGTCTTTATGTTTGCTCCTCCGGGGCAGCTCATAACCAAGCTCCCTTGCCGCCTGCTCCACCTTCTCCACAGTTTCCGCTGAAAAAGATACGTTATTCCTGCGATTAAGGATCATAGAAACAGTTGCCTGAGATACTCCTGCTTTTTCTGCCACCTGGGAAGATGTGATTTTTTTCTTTGCCACTGTCCTCACATCCTTTCTTCCCAGCAGACCTTCAAAGCCCGGATCAAAGTTCTACTCGCCCCTCCAGCGCCCGAAGCAACGTCACTTCGTCAATATATTCCAGGTCTCCCCCTACCGGGACGCCGCTTGCGATCCTGCTCACCTTGATACCTGTAGGCTTGATCAGTTTGCTGATATACATTGCGGTAGTCTCTCCTTCAAGGCTTGAATTCGTTGCAATGATCACTTCCTTCACATCTTTCTGGAGGCGCTGCATCAATTCCTTCAGACGAATATCGTCCGGCCCGATGCCAAGCATGGGGGAGATTGCTCCGTGAAGCACATGGTAAACGCCTTCGTACTTTCCTGTTTTTTCATATGCCGCCAGATCTCTTGTATTTTCCACAACCATAATGGTTGTAGGATCGCGCCTTGGATTGCTGCAGATAGGACAAAGCTCCTGGTCTGTAAGCGTACAGCAATTTTTACAATAGCGGACTTTTTCTCTTGCTCCTGTAATTGCCGACGTAAGCTGTTCTACCTGATCCTTTGGCATATTCATAATATGAAAAGCAAGTCTCTGGGCAGATTTTGCCCCGATTCCCGGAAGATGGGAAAGCTGCTGGATCAGCTTGTTAATATGCGTACTGTAATATTCCATTAGAATGGAAAGCCTCCGCCAAGGCCCCCTGCCAGCTTGGACATTACTGCTGAGGATTCCTCCTCCACCTTACGGAGGGCCTCATTGGTAGCTGCCACGATCAGGTCTTCCAGCATTTCAATATCGTCTGGATCTACCACTTCCTCAGAAAGCTTTACTTTTGTTACTTCTCTCTTGCCGGAAATTGTTACCTCTACTGCTCCGCCGCCTGCTGCCGCAGTAAACTCTTTTTCTTCAAGAGCCTTCTGGTTTTCTTCCATCTGACGCTGCATTTTCTGCGCCTGTTTCATAAGATTATTCATATTTCCCGGCATTCCCATGCCAGGAAAGCCTCCACGTTTTGCCATATCTGTTTCCTCCTGTTTTTTTCTGTTTTCACAACTACTATACTATATTTTATTGTTCCTTTTATGTCAATATGTTTACGGTCAGGAAGCTGTTTCCGGGTAACAGTTCAGCCATGCACAAAGTCACAAAATCTGAGTTCAAACTTGTTTGAAAACGAAGATTTTTTGTGTACTTTGTATATGGCGTTCTGCCATAAGCGAGGATTTAGCCACGTATGTGGCAATATAAGCTGCGCAGCAGCTAATCCGAGCTGTTATGGCTGAACTGTTACGTTTCCGGCTTCTCCGGTTCTTCCTCTATCACCACGTCCATATGAATGTTTTCACGGATCGCCTGATCTACGGTAATATTTACAAGATTTGTCTGCTGATGATCTTCGGCAACCAGCATATGAAGCTCCACGCTTTTGCCTGTCTGTGTTTCAATGATCTGTTTCAGCTCCCTGCAGGCGTCGGAATCGTCAGGATAATTTCTCCCTAAAGGCGTCTGAAACTCCACATAGAGTACAGGATCTCCTGTTTCTCCGTTATATTTTGGAATGGATTTTAAAAGCGCCTGCTTAAAAGCCGCAGTGGTCTGACCGACGATCACCTTCCATCCTGCCACGATCTTCTGAAGATCCTCCGGCGCAGCTTTCTGAGGCTTTACTGGTTCCGAAGCCAAAGCCTGCGTTTCTTCTTTCCCACCTGTGGTCTGTTGGATGATCACCTGCTGGGGCGGAGCCTCTTCTATTCGTTTTTCCAGCACTCGTATTCGGTCCAGAACAGAGTCCATATTTGTTTCCATAGCCGGCCGGCACAGCTTGATCAGGGCAATTTCCACCAGCACTCTTTTTTGCGCGGCAAATCGGATCTGATTAGAAAGCTCTGAAAAAACACGGATATAGCGCATCAGTGTTTCCACATCTGTCATTTCGCTTTCTTCTTCCAGATATTTCAGGTTTTCAGAGGAAACGTCAATGGCCTCCTCCGGGTTTTCTGATGTTTTTACCAAAAGGAGATTCCTCATATACCAGGTAAAATCATTGACAAACTGGCTGAGTTCCCGGCCACCTACAATCAGGTCCTCAAGAATATGAATAGATCCTGTTACGTCGCCGGAGAGAACCTTTCTTAAAAGACGGCTGAACACCTCTGTATCTACTGCTCCCAGAACCTCCAGAACCTTGTCGTAAGTCAGGGTCTGTCCCAGATAAAAAGCAATACACTGGTCAAGAAGGCTCAAAGCGTCTCGCATGGAGCCGTCTCCTGCTTTTGCCACATAACGGACTGCTTTTTCCTCCGCCTCCACTCCTTCTGCTTTTAGAAGCTCTGAAAGACGGGCTGCAATGGTATCAATGGAAATCCTGTGAAAATCATATCTCTGACACCTGGAAAGAATGGTAATGGGAATCTTATGGGCTTCCGTAGTAGCCAGAATAAAGATCACATAAGCCGGAGGCTCCTCCAGTGTTTTTAAAAGAGCGTTAAAAGCTCCTGTAGAAAGCATATGAACCTCGTCGATGATATAAACCTTATACCTTCCTTCTGTAGGACGATAGGTAACTTCCTCCCGGATCTCTCTGATATTGTCTACGCCGTTATTGGACGCCGCATCAATCTCAATTACGTTCATAGATGTTCCCGCCTGGATCGCCCTGCACATTTCGCACTCATTACAGGGGCTTCCATTTACCGGATGCTGGCAGTTTACTGCTTTTGCAAGAATCTTTGCCACTGTTGTTTTTCCGGTTCCTCTTGTTCCGCAAAAAAGATAGGCATGACCGATACGTTCTGCTTTGATCTGATTTGTCAGGGTGGTAACAATGTGGTCCTGCCCCTTTACATCGTCAAAATTATCAGGTCGGAACTTCCGGTACAGGGCAGTATAGCTCATAAATCATTCTCCTTTCGTGGCAATGAAAAGGATGCTGCATCATACGTCGGATCAGTCTGCAGCACCCTCAGTCATTCATCATTGTTTGTGGATCAGTCTCCGAAGCTGATTCCAATCTGTTTTGCAGCCTTCACAGTCTGGTCTTTAGGTGAAACCATTTTCAGCTTGCCTGCGCACTCTTCCAGAGGCACTCTCTTGATCTTGCCGTTGACAATACCGATCATAACGCCGTATTCCTCATCCAGAATAGCCTCAGCAGCTCCTGCTCCGATTCTTGTGGAAAGCACACGGTCGTAGGGACAGGGCTGTCCGCCTCTCTGAATATGGCCCGGAACTGTTACACGAACCTCGCTTCCAATCTCTTTAAAGATCTCGTCTGCAATTTCATAGGAAACAGAAGGATATTTCTTAGCTCTTGCTTCCAGTTTTTCTTTGTATTTTTTCTTCGGAAGTTTAGCGTCTTCTTTGGAAATAGCGCCCTCAGCCACTGCCAGGATGGTAAAGCGCTTGCCTGCCTTATTTCTCTTCTGGATCGCTTCTGTTACCTTCTTGATATCATAAGGGATCTCAGGAATAAGAATGATATCTGCGCCGCCTGCAAGTCCTGCATGAAGGGTAAGGCTTCCTACCTTATGGCCCATGATCTCAACAATGAACACACGGCCATGGGAAGTTGCTGTTGTGTGGATGCAGTCAATGGCATTTGTAGCAATGTCTACTGCGCTCTGGAAGCCAAAAGTCATATCTGTGCCAAAAATATCATTATCAATGGTCTTTGGCAGGTGAATGATATTCAGGCCTTCTTCTCTCAGAAGGTTAGCTGTTTTCTGGGTTCCGTTTCCTCCAAGGATCACCAGGCAGTCCAGACAGAGCTTATAGTAGGTCTGCTTCATTGCCTCTACCTTATCAAGTCCCTTGTCGTCCGGCACTCTCATAAGTTTAAATGGCTGTCGGGAAGTTCCCAGGATAGTACCTCCCTGAGTCAGGATGCCAGAAAAATCCTTCACAGTCAGCATACGGTATTTACCGTAGATCAGACCTTTGTATCCATCGTCAAAGCCGTATACTTCCAGATCATCTACGGCATTGGAAAGGGCCTTTACCACGCCTCTCATTGTTGCGTTTAAAGCCTGACAGTCACCCCCACTTGTCAGTAAACCAATTCTTTTAATCATAATTGACGCACCCCGTTTCGTTTTTTATTCTCTTATTATATAATATCTGAGGCCTACTTGACAAGACTACAAAAATCGTCTATACTTAAATTCCGCGCAGCCGGGGAGTTAGCGGTGCCCTGTACCTGCAATCCGCTACAGCAGGGGTGATGCCAATCTGAGGCTTGTATTTTGCAGAGCTGCCCTTTATAAGCGGCGCTGACGTCTGGGTCTCACGCAACAGGAATCTGTGAACCGTGTCAGGGCAGGAATGCAGCAGCACTAAGCAGACGCTCTTGTGTGCCGCGAGGGTGCCTGGGCCGAGCTGGCTGTAAAGGTAACGTCTGTGAATGCATTCCGAGGTGCGGCGCGCGTAAATAAAGTAATTTCAGGTCATTCTCTCAGAGAATGGCTTTTTTTCTATGTAGCGATATCAGATAACGCTGGAGAGGAAAATGAACTAACGCTGACGGAAGCAATGGCAGGATTGTGACAGGTTGCGTTTTCTACTCGGTTCGTGTGTGTATTATCTGCCATCCGCGAAAACTCGCCTTCGGCTCAAACAATTCGCTCTGTGGCAGAAACTAACACGAACCTCATTACGAAAGCCTCGCCGCTGTCACTTCACCCCTGCCATTCTTCCTTTCAGCTGACTGCTTAAAACGCACCTTTCTTCACAACGTCCAGAACTTCTACTCCCGCACTCCTGCTCCCAGCTCAATTCTTCTCCCGTTCCGTTATTTCGCTTCCGCAAAAACCTAGAGCCATCTCTTTCTCCAATCCCTTCCCCTCTCCAATTACTACAGCTCTTTTAAAGCATGGGGGTGTGTGCAGAGAGGGGGAACGGCTTACAGTTCCCCCTCTTTGCTCTTCTCTCTCTTCTTCTCCACCCTCATCTCCCGCTCCCCTAAAGCATAAAAAAAACTGCAAATACATTCTGAGGTGCGGCGCGCGTAAATAAAGTAATTTCAGGTCATTCTCTCAGAGAATGGCTTTTTCATTCGCAAAACTGAGCCACTACCTGATTGATCAGTTTTCCATCTGCTTTTCCTTTTAGATCTCCCATTACTGCTTTCATGATCTGACCTTTATTTTTAGTAGCCAGTACCTCCGCAAATTTTTCTTCCAGATATGCGCGGATTTCTTCCTCTCCCATCTGCTGTGGAGCATATTTGGCGATCACATCATATCTTGCCTGATACTCTTCTCTGAGATCCTCTCTATTTTCCGGACAAGTGTCCAGCTGTTCTTTTACTGTTTTTAATTCTTTCAGAATCACGCGGTCTACAAGGGCCTCCGGTACGTCATCCCGGCATCCCTCGTCAATGGCTGCTTTTTTGGCTGCGGCTACCAGTGAAGATACTGCCTCTTTTGTTACTTTGTCTTTGGCTTTCATTGCCGCTACCATATCTTTTCTTAAAGCTTCAAGCTGCATGTCTTTTTCCTCCTGAAATTTAATTATTTTACAGACATTGTAAACCTCTTTTCTTTTCCTGTCCACACTCTCATTTTTTGTTTTTGCGTTTTTCACTGATCCAAAGTCCGGCAGCACTGAAGACAAACGTCAACGCCGCAGCTGCGGAAGTAATTCCACTGGTAACAGTAAAAATTATAAAACTTATAAATGGGATAAAATAAATGATTGTTTTTAAATTCTTCATATGAAACTCTCCTTCCGTTCTTTTTTCTATATAGTTATGTCAAGTGACTCTGACAATGGGCGGTCGCCGCTGTCACTTCATCCCTGCCATTCTTCCTTTCAGCAAACTGCTCAAGACGCACCTTTCTTCACAACACCCAGCACTTCTTCTCTCAGAGGAGTATTCCTGTCCTAGGCCCGTTATTTCGCTTCCGCAAAACCTAGAGCCATCTCTTTCTTCAATCCCTTCCCCTCTCCAATTACTACAACTCTTTTAAAGCATGGGGGTGTGTGCAGAGAGGGGAAACGGCTTACAGTTCCCCCTCTTTGCTCTTCTCTTTACTTTCCTTCTTCTTTTTCTTCTCCGCCCTCAGCTCCCGAAAAAACTCCGAAAGCATAGTCGAACATTCTTCCTGCAAAACCCCTTTTGTAATTTTTACTTTATGGTTAAATCCGTCCACTTCCAAAAGATTCAGAACGGATCCAGCGCAGCCCGCCTTAGGATTCATGCTTCCGATCACCACCTCGTCGATCCGGGACTGCACAAGAGCCCCAGCGCACATCTGGCAAGGCTCAAGCGTCACATACATAGTGCAGCCTTCCAGCCTCCAATCTCCCAGTTTTTTGCTGGCCTTACGGATAGCGTTCAATTCTGCATGAGAAAGGGTATTTTTGTCCGTATTTCTCCTGTTATATCCTCTTGCTATGATCTTTCCCTCAGATACGATCACACATCCAATGGGAACTTCCTTCAATGCCCATGCTTTTTTTGCCTGACGGACAGCTTCTTTCATAAACCGTTCCTGTTCTGTCACAAAAATTTCTCCTCTCATAGTTCCTGTAATTATTATAGTAAACAGCCATTGCAAAATCAATGTAAAATACCTAAAATAAAAAAGGAGCCTATGCTCCCTAAAACAATCTGCAAATACGAAAGGACAACTTTATGAAAATATACGGATTAAACAAAACTACTCTTCTTGATTATCCCGGCCGGGTAGCGGCTACGATTTTCCTGGGCGGATGCAACTTCCGCTGTCCTTTTTGTCAGAACAGTTCTCTTGTCCTAAGTCCTGACCGCCAGCCGGAAATTCCTGAAGAAGAGGTGCTTTCTTTTTTAAAAAAACGCAAAGGGATTCTGGAAGGAGTCTGCGTCACAGGAGGAGAACCTACGCTGTCTCCTGAGCTTCCTGAATTTCTAAAAAAAATACAAGATCTTGGTTATCCGGTAAAGCTGGATACAAACGGATCTCGTCCTCAGGTTCTAAAAGATCTGGCAAGCCGGAATCTGATCCAGATGACTGCCGTAGACATTAAAGCATGTCCCAACAATTATCCTTCACTTTGCGGACTTGTACACCCGGATCTTGATTCCATAAAAGAAACTGTTGACTTTCTTATAAACGGCTCTCTTGATTATGAATTTCGCACTACAGTCGTACGGGAGCTCCACACAGAACAGGATTTTATCCAGATCGGTCAATGGATCGCCGGGGCAAAAGCCTACTACCTCCAGGCCTACAGAGACTCCAAAGAAGTTCTGCAGCCTGGATTCAGCAGTTATTCCCAAAAAGAACTAATGTATTTCCGGGATATTCTGAAACGCACCATCCCTCTCGTAGAGCTTCGGGGAATTGATTAAGCGGTACCAATATCCGCCTCTTGCCCTGGGAAGGCGGATTTGTCTGCTTTCCCGAAAATAGGGAAAACCAAACATATTTGCCATAAAACGCTCCTGCTGATCGTAACCGCCGGGCACGCCCAGTATGTATTGCCCCAGGCGGTTCCTTCCCAGGAGAAGATGTCCGAAATGATACTGTCCATGCTGCACAAAACGATTATTTCTAAGAGAACAGTCCCGGGGATATAAAACTGCCAGATCCCGAAGCTGTATTTTTCTGCAGTCATAGATCTCTCCGTCGGCAAAAGCCTCTACAGGCTCTCCCACAGAAAGGAGCTGCGAAAAGGAACTTACCGCCTGGGCTTTTACTTCCGGCTCTGCTTCTTCCTCCTTATTCTGTTCTCCGTCCCTTCCCTGTTCTGTATAAGGCTCCTTTTCTATTTCTGGATCTTCCTGCCTTACTTCTGTCTTTACCTCTGGTTCTTCCTGCCTTACTTCTGCCTTTTCCTCTGCCTCTGGCTCTTTCTGTCTTACTTCTGCCTCTGGCTCTTCCTGTCTTACTTCTGTCTTTTCCTCTGCCTCTGGCTCTTCCTGTCTTACTTCTTCCTTCTCCTCTGGTTCTGGCTCTTCCTGTCTTACTTCTTCCTTCTCCTCTTCCCCTTCCTGCCTTTTTCCCCGGTCAGGAACAAGCGCTTCTTCTCTTTTCCGGTTCTCTGTTCTTCTGAAATTTTCCGGGCGAATAGGCTGATCATCCCATTCTGTTCCAAAAAAGGCTCCATTCTCTGTAATAAGTACCATACCGCCTATTTTTTCTAAAGGCGCTCCGCTTCCACCCATGCTATTCCTGTCCGTTTCCAGAACACAGTCCGCTCTACTCTCCTCCGTCATACAGGAACCGATCAGTTTGCCGTCCATAAGACCTGCATTACGTACAAAACCGAATACTTCACACTTTACATCCGGCGTCAGCCCCGGGCAGAGAAGATGCACCTCCAGCCTGCAGCTCTGTTCCCTGGCCTCCACCCGGATAAATCCGCAGTTCCTTCCTTTTTTTCCTTTTTGGTACTCATATACATATGCGACAAAACGCCGATACTCTTTCAAGAGATTCCTCCTGATTTTCTATTTCATTAATGTATATGTATTTTGCGCCAAAAAAGACCCTCTCTCTTACTATCTTCCTGTTAAATACTGCTCTTTCTGAGAATCCGGTAGGTTCCCAGCATTGCCGCGCAGGCAAAGGCCGCCATCACAATCGTCCAGATACTTCCAGGAATCCCACTGCAAATATCAATAACTGTATTTCCAATCCGGCCAAATACAGAATCCGGCGAATCCTCTGTCGCACCCATGATCCGTGGAAAGACCATACACATGGCCATCCACAGCACCCAGAAAATCCCACTGGCATATTTTCCAAAGCGCATTCCCAGAGCTCCAAGAAACATACTTCCAATCACCACAAACACAATTACCGGAACTCCCCATTTCAAAAGATAAGGCCAGACATCCACTACAATCTCCATATTCGGATAGCGGCTTCTGTTCAAAACCTGATCCCCCTTGTGAACCAGGAGCACAATTCCATAAATCGCAAAATTCTGTATCAGGCTCACTGCAAGAAACGCCCAGAAAAAATATTTCCGCACACCGCCCATGGATATCACCAGGCGAAAATACACAGAAAGCTGAACCATAATAAACGCTATTGCAAAAAACGTAGCAAATCCGCCTGACAGGATCGTTCCCAGAGGCACATACTCCGCTGCCGCATCTGGTTTCAGATAATAAATGACCTGAAGAAGGAAAATACCAAAAAGTCCTGCTCCCGCTGCGATCACAGCGCTGGCGATCAGATCATCTTTTTGTATCAGGAACTGTTTTCGTATCATATCCAACATAATTGTCCCTCCTATACCCGCACTTCAATCTTTCTTGTAAACATGGCTGCCGCTGCTGCGGTAAACAGATAAAAAACTGCTGCAATTAAAGCCAGGGGCCAGAAATTAAGATCCATCCTTGTTTCCATGCTGAATCCCTGAAGGAAATTTTCTCCCCGCAACGCTATAAAAGTTGTAATACCAATCGTCATCACCATAATTACAGCTACCATGATAATCGTTCCAATTTTGCCCCAGCGAAGGGCTGCTGCTCCAAGCAGCATACCAAAGCCGCCAAAGCCCAGCATCACGCTTGTTATCAAAGATGCAATAAAAACCACTATTTCTGCTTCCCCGATACCAAAGATACACCATATCAGGATGCCTAAAAGTATATGCAGAAGCGCAGTTGCCGCGTGACCTGCCGCCAGCCCCCATACTGCTGCCTTTCGGGTAACATTCATAGACACCAGCCGGGGAATTTCTGTCTGGAATGTAGAGATCACTGCGATCATGGAAACAAACGCGCCCACCACTGCAAGATACACCAGAAATGTAGCTGCCAGACCAATGCCCTGCACATATTTCGCGCTGCTCAGTTGGTTCATGATCCAAAATCCCAGAACACAGGCAAGGGAAATCCCTGTCCAGACAAAAGCGTTTCTGCCCCAGTATTTTACATGACTTTTAAGTCTCATACTTATTCCTCCCCACAAAGCGC
>NZ_CALFLA010000048.1 GCF_937880195.1 uncultured Blautia sp. | reverse complement strand
TATTATGCAAAAGAGCTTGCAGGATTTATTCAGGAAGGGAGGATCGGCTGATGACAAGATCAGAAGAATTATTTCAGCGGGCAGTAAAAAGAATACCGGGAGGGGTCAACAGTCCGGTTCGTGCTTATGGAGCTATTGGCGAGGCTCCCAGATTTATTGATCATGCAGAGGGCTGTCATATTTACGACGCAGACGGAAAGAAATATATTGACTATATTGATTCCTGGGGACCTATGATCCTTGGACATAATTTCCCCAAGATCCGAGAAGCTGTAATAAAAGCCTGCGAAAAGGGCTTGAGCTTTGGATGCGCCACAGAGATCGAAGTGGAAATGGCTGAATTTATCTGTGAGCATCTTCCACATGTGGAAATGATACGTATGGTAAACTCCGGCACGGAGGCGGTAATGAGTGCTGTCCGTGCTGCAAGAGGATTTACAGGAAGAAATAAGATCATTAAATTTGCAGGCTGCTATCACGGACACAGCGATGCCCTTCTGGTAAGCGCCGGCTCCGGTGTGATGACAAGTGGTGTTCCTGACAGCGCAGGAGTTCCCAAAGGCTGTACCCAAGATACCATGACAGCGGTTTATAATGATCTGGATAGTGTGAAGGCTCTTCTGGAAAGCGCTCCTGATGGAGTTGCGGCAGTGATCGTAGAACCAGTGGCAGCCAATATGGGTGTTGTCCTTCCAAAAGAGGGATTCCTTCAGGGGCTTAGAGAGCTTTGTGATAAGTTTGGAGCCCTTCTTATTTTTGACGAGGTGATCACAGGCTTCCGTCTTGCCTTTGGCGGCGCGGCGGAGTATTTTGGCATAAAGCCGGATCTGGTAACATATGGCAAGATCATTGGCGCAGGTATGCCTGTGGGAGCCTACGGAGGAAGAAAAGAGATCATGGAAATGGTTTCTCCTTCCGGCCCTGTTTATCAGGCTGGTACTTTAAGCGGAAACCCTGTCGCTATGGCGGCAGGACTGACCCAACTGAAATATCTTTATGACCATCCTGAGGTTTATACAGGACTTGAGGAAAAAGGCACAAAACTTTATGAGGGAATGAAGGAAATTGCAGAAAAAGCAGGGCTTACCTGCCGCATGAATCATATTTCTTCCCTTGGCAGTATTTTCTTTACCGGAGAAGAGGTCTGTGACTATACCTCTGCAAAAACCTCTGATACAAAAGCCTTTGCAAATTATTTCCTTGCTATGCTAAAAGGCGGGGTTCACCTGGCTCCCTCCCAGTTTGAGGCAATGTTCTTATCAGACGCTCATTCTGAGGAAGTGATCCAACAGACACTAAAGGTATTTGCAGAAGTAGTGGAAAAAGGAGAAATCTATGAATAAATCCACATTCGGAAGGCATTTTACAGTCACTACCTGGGGGGAATCCCATGGAAAAGCCCTTGGCGCAGTTGTAGACGGCTGCCCGGCAGGACTTCTTCTTTCAGAGGCGGATATCCAAAAACAGTTGGACAGGCGGAAACCGGGACAGAGTCGCTATACAACAGCTCGAAAAGAAGGCGATCAGGTGGAGATTTTGTCTGGTGTTTTTGAAGGCAGGACCACAGGAACTCCTATTTCTCTTATGGTAAGAAACACAGATCAGAGATCCAGAGATTATGGAAACATTGCTTATTCTTACCGTCCGGGTCACGCAGACTTTACCTTTGATTCGAAATATGGCTTCCGGGATTACCGGGGCGGAGGACGCTCCTCAGGAAGAGAAACCCTGGGAAGAGTAGCGGCAGGAGCCATTGCTCTTAAGATTCTGGAATCTATGGGAATTTCTTTCTGCACTTACACAAAGGCCATTGGCCCGGTAGAGATTCAAAAATTTCATCCAGAAGAAATCCATAACAATGCTTTTTATATGCCGGATGCAGCCGCAGCCCAAAAGGCAGGAGAGTTTCTGGAAGAGTGCATGAAGAACCTGGACAGTGCAGGGGGCATTATTGAGTGCCGGATCCAGGGAGTACCGGCAGGTATTGGTACTCCGGTTTTCGAGAAGCTGGATGCTGTGCTGGCACAGGCAGTCATGTCTATTGGAGCCGTAAAGGGTGTGGAGATCGGTGAAGGATTCCATGCGGCAGAAATGAGGGGTTCCCAGGATAACGACGGATTTACTTCAGCTGACGGCGCAATTGCCAAAACCTCCAACCATGCGGGAGGCATTATGGGTGGAATCAGCGATGGAAACGAAATCCTTCTTCGGGCTGCCGTTAAGCCTACCCCGTCTATCAGCCAGCCCCAGAACACTGTAACAGACCAGGGAGAAAATGTTTCTCTTGAGATCCACGGCCGTCACGATCCGGTGATCGTGCCAAGGGCAGTGGTAGTGGTGGAATCTATGTGTGCCTTGTCCATCGTGGACGCTCTTTTTGGAAATATGTATGCACGGCTGGATAAAGTGCAGGAGTTTTACAAAAAATAAAAAAGTAAAAAAGGGAACGGGATGTGCCTTGTTCCCTTTTTTTCATATGCAAATGCAAAGGAGGTTGTCATGAAAACATTTTATATAAACGGAACCATTCTCACTATGGAAGAAGAGAACCTGTATGCAGAAGCGGTATGCGCGGAAAACGGCCGCATTACAGCAGTAGGAAGCAGGGAAGAAATTTTAAGTCTTCGTACAGAGGGAGATGAGACGGTAGATCTGAAAGGGGCGGTTATGCTTCCGGGATTTATTGACGGACATTCTCATTTTGTGGGAACAGCAAATTCTATGACCCAGTGCGAATTGTCAGGCTGTAAGGACTTCGAAGATATCATAGATACCATGAAAGCCTTTAAGGAAAAAAGACATCTTTCGGAAGATGCCTGGATCGTAGGCTGCAATTATGACCATAATTTCCTTGCAGAAGAAAGACATCCTGACAGATATGTGTTGGATCAGATCAGTTCCACTAATCCAGTGCTTTTGATCCATGCGTCCTCCCATATGGGTGTAACAAACAGTAAGGGCCTTCAGCTTCAGGGCATTGCCGAACACACAGAAGACCGCTCAGACGGCAGATACGGACGGGTTTCTGGAAGTAAAACTCCAGATGGTTATATGGAAGAAAAGGCCTTTCTGGAGTTTCAGGCAGGTCTTCCTATGACCTCTGTGGAAGAACTGATGAAACTGATAAAAGAGGCGCAGAACCTTTATGCCTCTTACGGAATTACTACGGTACAGGATGGTATGGTAGGTAAGCCTTTGTTTCAGCTTTTGAAGGCAGCCTCTGATATGGGGATTTTGGAACTGGATATTGTAGGATATTTGGACATTATGACAGCTGCAGATCTTATTGAAGAAGAACCAGAATATGTCGGAAAATACAAAAACCATTTTAAATTCGGCGGCTATAAGATCTTTTTGGACGGTTCCCCCCAGGGAAAAACAGCCTGGATGCTAGAGCCTTATGAAGGAGAAACAGAATACCGGGGCTATCCCATTCACAGCGACGAAAAGCTGCGGGAATATATTTCCCTTGCATTGGATAAGAAACAGCAGCTTCTTGCACACTGTAACGGAGATGGGGCTTCGGAGCAGTATATTTCCCAGTTTGAAGAAGAGCTGAAAAAAAGAGAGAGCAAAGATGCCTGTCGGGCGGTGATGGTTCACGCACAGCTTGTAAGAAAAGAGCAGCTGGAAAGAATGGCGGAAATAGGAATGATGCCCAGCTTTTTTATTGCTCATACTTATTACTGGGGAGATATCCATATGAAAAACTTTGGCCCGGTAAGAGGAAGCCACATCTCTCCGGCCAGAGACGCTATGGAATATGGAATGAAGTTTACCTTCCACCAGGATACTCCGGTAGTGCCCCCGGATATGATGCGGACAGTTTCCTGTGCGGTAAACCGCGTGTCAAAAACAGGGCAGAGCATTGGGGAAGATGAGAAAATCCCAGTTCTGGAAGCGCTGAAAGCTATTACTGTTTACGGCGCATATCAGTATTATGAAGAAAATGAAAAGGGAACTATTGCTCCGGGAAAGAAAGCAGATTTTGTAATTCTGGACAAAGATCCCCTTAAAACAGAAAAGGAAAAACTCGCACAGATCCAGGTGCTTCAGACAATAAAAGAAAATAAGACAGTTTACAAAAAATAATGGTGAAAAAAGCCCTTCGACATTAGACCGCTTGTCGAAGGGCTTGTGTTTATATGCTTGATTCTGGATGTTCTGTTGGTTGTTTCTTTTCTGGTTTTTCCGGTACGGGCCAGATATGAATGCTGTTGGGCGTTTCTATTTTATGAGGCCGGTCGTTCATGACAATGATATTTTTTTCGTAATCTACCCGAAAGACAGTGATAGTATTGCTTGCATGATTGGCAATGGCAATATGCTGGTTGTCCGGGAAGATAACCAGATCTTTTGGATAATCGCCGCTGATGGGAAGATTAAATTTCTTTTCCAGAAGTCCTGTTTTCTGATCGATCTCGTACATGGAAACAGAGTTCTCACCTGCTGTAGTACAGAAGAGATGCTTTCCGTCAGGCGCAAGCGCAAGTCCAGATGCAGCGTTGTGGATGGCGTCTTTATCATTTTCTTTACGGAGGGTGGAAACACTCTGGATCAGTTCAAATTCCGGCAGAGGACCGCTTCCGTCATAGCTGTAAACCTTGATTTCATTGCTCAGCTCAAATAGGATGTAGGCAAAACGTCCGTCGGCGCTGAAACGGATGATTCTTGGACCGCTTTCTCTGGGACAGCGGAGAATATCTACCAGCTCCAGTTTATGCCGTCTTTTGTTGATGCGGTAGATCTTTACCTGATCGATCCCGTTGTCAACAGCGCAGAGATATTTGTTATCCGGCGTCGGCCGTACACAGTTTACATGAGGGCGGAAATTACGCTCTGCCACGCTTCCAAGTCCTTTGTGGAAAACTCCGTCCATAAGACTTCCCAGACGTCCGTCCCGATGGGTATGTACAACAGTCACCTTGCCGTCGTGATATCCTGCCACATAAAGATATTTGCCGTCAACGTCTGTAGCCAGGAAACAGCCTCTCATTCCGTCAATGTCTACACTGTTGATTCTGGTAAGATCGCCGTTGCTGTCGCGCTTGAATACGGCAACGCCTTCGTCTTCAATGGAGTAGAGGAACAGGCCGTTTTTGGAAATGGCAGTGTGGGATGAATTGCTGACCTCCACTTCCCCACGTTCTGTCAGAGTTCCTTTTTCCACATCTACATCATAAACCTGAATTCCTTTACTGGATCCATGGGTATATGTACCCACGTATGCCACATATTTTTTATTATCCATTTTGATTGCCTCCTGATTCTGTTACTGTCCGCTTTAATTTGTTTTTATTATACCATA
>NZ_CALFLA010000047.1 GCF_937880195.1 uncultured Blautia sp. | reverse complement strand
ATACTACTATTATGCATGTATTTCAATAAAATGTTTTATTATTCTGTAATTGCCCATACCCTGGCAGGAAGCCCGGTGGCTCCTTCGATCCTTGGATAGGCAACGATTATAACAGCACCTGCCGGAGATACCTGATCGAGATTTTTCAGAAGCTCCACCTGTAGCTTACCCTGGTTCAGAACATATCGTTCACAGATCAGATCCCCTGCTTTTTCTGCAACGGCCGAAGAATCAGTATCCAGAGTTTCGTGTCCGTTCGCTGCTGCATTTCTTACCTCATATATGTATTTCAAAGCTTCCATGGACCAACCGGGGAAGTTTTCGCTCCCATCCTCTCCGGTTCCGGATAATGCATCCATATCCGGCCAGTTTTTGCACCAGTCCGTTCTGAGAGCGACCAGCGCGCCGTCGGGTATGTCTCCATATGTTTGT
Source organism: uncultured Blautia sp. (assembly GCF_937880195.1). Classification (GTDB taxonomy): domain Bacteria; phylum Bacillota; class Clostridia; order Lachnospirales; family Lachnospiraceae; genus Blautia_A. The sequence continues at coordinate 3,553 of NZ_CALFLA010000047.1, read as the reverse complement.
TCGTATTTCTTTATATCTTCCACGGTAGCTGCATATCCGGGATTTTCTTTTACTTTTTCGGTTACATCAATGACACATAAGGGAAAGATCAGATCATGTACATCATACTTCTGTGAAAGCTCCCTGCCCTTTATAAAATGTCCCGGAAAATCAATATGGGTTCCAAACTGTCCCGGAAACTTAAATGTCTGGATCAGACACTCCAGCATAGGAATTGTTCTCTGGTCATATTTTGATCTGCGCCTTTTTCCAGAATAAAACGGACTGATCCGCATTAGTTTTATGGGTCTGCATAAATAAGAGGACTCTGTATATTCACAAAGTCCCCTGCTTTTTCTTTATGTAGTTGTCTGCTTTATCCTCGAATTATAATGCAGTTCCAATTCTATCCTGGAACTCTGCCGGAACATCTTCTTTGTCAAGAGACATGCTGATGATAAAGGAAACGCCAAATTTGTCTCCGATTTCTTCCAGCTGCTCCAGTGTAGCGGTTGCATCCAGTCCTTCCAGTTTCGCTGTAGTCAGGAAACTGTCCAGATAAATCTGCTCCAGATCATGGTCCTGAGAAATGATACCACATACGAAGCCAACGAACTCATCGGCATTCCTAATAGGATAAACAGAAACATCGATAAGACGAACCTTATTGTTCAGCTCATACATATGCTTCGTACTCTTGTCTAAATAAACAATACTGCCGTTTGCGTCTTTAATTGCGCCGTTTACTTTGTCTAACAGTACTTTTGTTTTACCCTTGCCTTTCTTTCCTACGATCAGTTCAACCATGCTGTATTCCTCCTTAGACACAATATAATATTAATTTTGAACAAAAACCTTAATTAATATGTTTCAATTATAGTGCATTTCACGAAAAAATACAACCCTATTTTTCGTAAAATTTGTGGATAATTAATAAAAAGAAAAGCTCTGCTTTCTCATTATAGAATTGTATATGTTTATACATTTGATCAGAAATTTTACATTCTTTTTCATTTATTCTCTGATGATAAAGTATGTTTTTCCTTCTTCGGTTGAAAATCCAATCCTGTCATTGCCGTATCTTTCTGCAGATATTACATTTCCGTTGGAGTCCGTCACCTTATAAAAAGCCAGATCCTTATATTCTCCCATAAATCGCTTTCCACTGCGTGAGGTAACTGTAAAAGTCTCCCCGCTTCCGTCCTTCCATTCCATATCGATCACAAAATTACCTCTGGCAGCAATTCCCCTGACGTAACCTGTTTTCCACTGATCTGGAAGAGCCGGAAGAAACTGGACATAGCCAAGCTGGCTCTGGAGCAGCATTTCATTCACACCGGCTGTATATCCATAATTTCCGTCAATCTGAAAGATCGGATATTCTTTATAGTTTTCTCCCCCTCCATGGGAACAAAAAAGATTAGTAAGGAAACCGGAATTTCCTCCTCCCACTGCCGACTGTACAAGTTGGAATGCCTCTTTGGCATGTCCTGTACGCGCCCAGAGATTCAGCTTGTGAGCTTTTGACCATCCGGTTGCATCCAGTCCTCTTTCTTTCAGAGAAACAATAGCTGCATCCATAAATTCCGGCTTGTCTTTGCTGATCATATTACAGGGATATAATGCCATCAAATGTGACAGATGGCGGTGAGGAGGCTGTTCTCCGTTACACTCGGCTCCCAGGCTCTGTCTCCATTGAGGAATATCCGTCTCTGGAAGCTCTCCTGCCTGAGCTTTGCCAATATGGGTTTCCTCAAACCACTCTTTTACCTGTCCGTCTTCCCCCACAAGAACCGGATTAAGCCCGGCCTGCTTTTCTCTCCACTGTGGGATCAGTTCCTCGTCCACACCCAGAATTTCCGCCGCCTGGATCGTATTTTCAAAATGCTGCCAGATAAACTGCTGGTCATAGGCTGCGCCGTTTGCTATAGGGCCGTTTTCCGGAGAATAAGAAGGCGCTGAAACATACCTGTTCTGATATTCACTCCAATAAAGAGCCTCATTCCAGAAATTTGCAACCTCCCTAAGAGAAGGATACAGCTTTTTCAGAAAATCCACATCTTCGGTATACAAATAATATTCATAGGAATTGAGAAGGGCCCAGGCAGATCCTACAGGGTTCCATCCTGCAGCGTTGTTTTTCTGTCCCATTGTCACATACATATAAGGAGTACTGAAACAGCCTACCAGCCATCCCTTTTCTTCTCCTTTTTCACTTTTGATGCCAAAAGCTGCGGCTGCAGCCTCTCGTCCGGCTTCTCTTAATACCTCCAGATATTCCTCATAAGGCAGGAGACATTCTCCCAGATTACTTGCCATTGTAGGCCAGTAATTCATCTGTATATTAATATTAAAATGATAATCGCCGCCCCATTTAAAGTGTTCTTCTCCCCATATTCCCTGGAGATTCGTAGGAAGGGCTCCCTGTCTGGAGCCAGCTATAGTCAGATAACGGCCAAACTGGTAACAGATCACTTCAATCGCTCTCTGTTCTTTTTCTGTGGGATATTCCCCTTCATTATTTTCAAGCATATTCCTGTATTTTTGAAGAAGTTCATCTGTGGGGATCTGAGGAATTTCCTCTGAAAATCCAAGCTCCATCCTTGAAAAAAGATTCGAATGGTCTTTAATATGAGTTTCCTTCAGAGCCTCATAACCTTTGGATGCTGCTTTTTCAAGGCGCATGCTTACTACTTCATGGGAATCTTCTCCTCGAAAATGCGGAAGTTCCATTTTATAATCAGTACCGCAGGCAAGGATCAGCGTAACGGAATCTGCCTCCAATATATGGATAGAATTTCCTTCTGTTTCCATTCTGCCTCCGTCTGGAATAACCTTCAGCTGGACTTCTGTTTTCATTCCGTTGCTTTTCAGTGTGTTTCTCATAATAATGGTGTCTGCTTCTGCAATATTAATAGGAGAATCACCGCCAGTACAGTCTTTGAGACTGCAAGAAAGGGAAACTGCGCCCTTTTTGTCAGCGCTGTAACGTATCGCAAGGATATTATCAGGATAGCTGTTAAAATATTCTCTGGTATAGCAAACGCCTTTCCATTCATATCTTACAGACGCAATACCTGTTCTCAGATCAAGATCCCGTACATAACTGCAGGCTTCTGTTTCATCCGCAACATCACAGGTAATACAAAGGTCGGCAAAATCCTGTGGTTCATCGTAGCCAGTAAGATCTCCCATAAGACGGTTCAGCCAGTCCATGGCCTCTCCCTTGGTGTCTGTTCCGCAGGCCTGATAAGAATCTCCGTCAAAGCCAAATACATACTTGGACTTGTCATCCAGCTTCTTACGGATAGCGTCTAAATCTCTTTTTATTTTTTCCAGGTCTTCCTTTGTATCAGCAGGGTTTGTATTTCCATATCTATAATCCCAGTCTTTGGATGGGCCGCCGTTCCATACAGTTTTTTCATTGATATGGATCCTGTCGTTTTTTATGCCGCCGAAAACCAGTCCGCCCATATAGCCGTTACCAATGGCCAACGCCTCTGTCTGCCAGTCAGAAGCAGGTCTGGTATACCATATTTTGAGAAGATTTTCATTTACGGTGTTGTTCATATCT
>NZ_CALFLA010000046.1 GCF_937880195.1 uncultured Blautia sp. | reverse complement strand
TTATTTATACTCCCCTCGAAACACCCGGTAGCTCCCCTACCGGGTGTTTCTTTTATTTATTAGGAAAGTAGTACATTCTGTACTACTTTCCTAATAAATAAAAAACGCTTCGCGAGAATGCGACCAGATGCATGCGGAATATGACTGCCTATGGCAGTCTGTATCTGGCGCGCAAAGCGGAACAAGTTCCTCAAGAATTGAGGAATTTAGGGAGTTCGAGGAGGACTTGTCCGCTTTGTTCTGTAATTTTTATAAAACTTTAATGTTGTATGTGTTTTGTTTTTTGCCTCAGTCTGGTACTATGGTTTTATAGGAGGGTTATATTTCATATTTACAAAAGAAAAACTCTATACAGGAGAAAATACCGGCAGAGCTGTTTTCATTTGCCTGAGATAAAACGCTTATATAAATATTTTATTACATAATATAAGTGAAAAGTAAAAGATTAACAGGAGGTAGAGAAATGAAACGGCAGACGAATCTGGCACAGACTATAGATTTGGTATCTCAAAGAGCCAGATATGATGAATGTGCGAAAAAACTATTGACGTATAAGGCAATTATTGCCTGGATACTGAAGTTCTGTGCAAAAGAATTTTCTCCTTATAGTGTGCATTATATATGTGAAAACTGTTTGAAGGAAAAACCGGAAATTTCAAAATATGCTGTTCATCAGGATCATAAGGATCAGGATGAACGTCTGGATGGAGTTGATCAGACGGCGTATGATCTGATGGAAGTTGTAGTTCTGAACCTTGGAGACGCGGAGGAGAACAGCCAACAGGAAGTTCTGAATCTTTTAAATATTCTGTTTTCTGTTAATGTGACTCCAGTTGAGAAGAAGCGCAGACTGCAGGAGGAATTTAGTATTGCTATGACAAGAGAATTTGAAGGAGAGGTGGAAAATATGTGTAACCTTAGCCAGGGGCTTGTAGAGTATGGAATAGAACGAGGAATGAAGCGAGGCATAGAAAAAGGAGAGCTGAAAAAAGCCAGGGAAGTAGCGATTTCACTGGCAGAAACGGGTATGCCTGTGGAAAAGATCTCTGAGTTGGTGAAGGTCAGTGTAAAAATAGTTTGTGAATGGCTGGCGGAGAAGTCATAACACAGGGAAGCTTTTTACTTCCTTTTTCCATGCAGACAGAGACTTCCGTGTAAACTGTACTGTGGAGGAAGTGCTGAAGATAGGAGGGCTGGATGCTAAGCTTGTAAAATTCATCTGGATATCGTGCGCTCTCGAGAGTTATACGGTTCCTGTATATGGCTGTCGGTGCTTGACTGTCAGGCCAGATATGATAAAGAAATGGAAAAACTTCTGAAAAAATATGAGACGATCCGGCCGGTTATGGAGGAAATAGAAAAATAAAATAAAAGCTGTCCTGGCTAAGTCGGGACTGGCATCTTCAGAATCGGAGAAATGTGAATAAACGATAAAAAGTTATAGACAGACTACAGTATGTCTGCCGGACAGGATCAAACAGGGGTCTGTCCGGCAGATTTTTTCTGTTGGAAAGACTGATGGGAAATGATATAATAGGAATACTTAGGAAAAGAGAGCCTAAAATAGATAATTGTGTGATGATAAGATAAAGGAGGACAGAGATGGACGTCCGTGAATTTCAGGAAAAATTAAAAAAAATACAGACTTTGGCAAAGACTCAGGGAAATACTCTTTTGGCATCTCAGATAAGGGAAGAATTTGCAGAGAGCAGTTTGAACCATGACCAGCTTGCCGGAGTTTTAAAATATCTTACAGGACAGGGAATTACCATAGAAGGAATTGGCATGGAGGTTTCCGATCAGACGGAAAAGGAGACCCCTAAGCAGATTCCCCTGACGCCGGAGGAAGAGGAATATCTGAAAGAATATATGTTAAGCCTTCCTGACGAGAACAGTTTCCCGGAAGCGGAAGAGCTTTTTAAAGGTCTGGCAGCAGGAAGCGGCGACGCTGTTCAGATGCTTGCTGCAAAATATATGAAAACAGCGGCAGAGCTGGCAGTGGAACTAAATGCGGAGGAGATTTTTTTGGCAGATCTGATCCAGGAAGCCAACGTAAGCCTTGTGCAGGCCCTTGGCATGGCGGGAACCCAGGTTCGCGATGAAAACTGGCTGCAGGAAGAAATCAGAAAGGGGATTCTTAAGGCATGTGAGGAACAGAGCCAGAGGAAGTTTGAAGACGACAGCCTGGTGGCACGAGTAGAAAAACTGGAAAACGCAGTACGGGAGCTTTCTGAGGATGAGGAAGACGGAGAAAGCGCATTTAGTATTGGTGAGCTGGCTGTGATTCTTGATATGGATGTGGAGGAGATCCGAGATACGCTTCGCCTTACAGGGGATGATAAATAAAGATCTATAGTTGCTGTGAACAGTTACTAAATAAAGATCTACAGTGCAAATATACACAAAGTTTGTTGAAATATGGCTTATATTATGGTAAAATTGTCGGAGTAGGAGGTGTTTTTATGCAGATCAGAGAATCGGCGGAGGATTATCTGGAAGCAATTCTTATGCTCTCTCAAAAAAACAGCGCAGTTCGTTCGGTAGACATTGCTGCTATGCTGGCAGTTTCTAAACCCAGTGTCAGTCATGCTATGAAACTTCTGAGAGAGGACGGATATATTGCCATGGACCGTTACGGCACAGTGACTCTTCTTGATAAGGGCGCAGAAATTGCTAACAGGATTTATGAGAGGCATCTGGTCCTGACAAAGATGCTGGAAGGTCTTGGAGTGCCTGAGGATATTGCAAGGGCGGACGCATGTAAAATGGAGCATGATATCAGTAAAGAAAGTTTTGAAAAAATTAAAGAACGTATGATAGCTGATGGACAGCTTGATTAAAAAAGACCGTTACAGTGTAACGGTTCTTTTTGTTTGTTAGGAAAGAAGTACATTCTGTACTAACTTTCTTAATAAACAAAAACGCTCCACTAGGATCTCCTAAAACCCTTTTTATATCTGGAAAATTATGATAAAATACAATTATAAGTACAGAGAAACAGCAAAGAATGCTGGAGGATTTTTAAAAAGAGGGAGGAAAAGAAATGCAAAAAAGAAAACTATCAGTCAAAAGATGTCTTTGTGTGTTTATTGCGGCGCTTATGATCCTTACTGTGCCAGTGAGCCACACAGAAACAGTAAATGCTGCATCAGGAAGCGGTTGGAAAAAGTCATATGAAAGTATCCTGAATAATTGGAGAAGAGCAGAAAAATACTGTGATACAAGCTATCTGAAAATGTATTTTGGAAGGGATTATAAATTTAATCAGTATTTTCTGTATGATTTAAACAGAAACGGGACTCCTGAGCTGTTTTTACATTCCACAACCATGGGACTTACGATTGTATTTACATATAACGGCAGACTGAGATCTCTGGGATATTACGACATTTATGGATTTAATACGGATAAGAAGGAATTGATCGTCCGTGGGCACTGGCATGGAGCAGGCGGATCAGGAGTAAACGAGTGGACGATTTATAAAATGGGCAGTTCCTGGATGCAGGGAACGTATACGATGGATAAGATGAACGGAAACTACAGCGTATATAACATGCAGGATGGAAGCTTTACAGGAAGCTCCAAGATGTATAACGCTATTTACAGCCAGCATATCAGAAAATGTAAAAGAATGAACAGCTTTACCAGGTATAAATTATCTGATAGAGGCAGACTGAATGCTCATAAGACTCCGGGAAAAGTCGCTATTTCTTCCGTATCACGGGCCGGTTCCGGGAAACTTAAAATCACATGGAAAAAGGTTTCCGGCGCAACAGGCTACCAGATTTACCGCAGCACACAAAAAAACAGCGGATACCGCAGAATAAAAAATCTGTCAAGCAAATCATCTTCTTATACAAATAGTAAACTTAAAAACGGAAAAAGATATTATTATAAGATCCGGGCCTATAAACGCATTGATGGAAAAACCTATTACGGCAAGTTTTCCAATATAAAATACCAGAGTCCAAAAGGCACAGTATCTGTAATCGGCAGATACCGAAGAGACTGTAAGGGATATGGGATTACTACCATAAAAGTATATAAAAAGAATGGTAATTATTATGCAAAGGCATATGGACGGGGCGGAAAAATGAATACAACCGTTCGTCTGTATAAAAATGGAAGCAGATATACAGCGTATTATTTTGGAAGTAAGAAGAATGGTAAATTCTTTGAATTATCCTCTATTTCCTCTAAGAAAGCTGTAATAAAGTTTCCAAGAATACCGGAATTTAATGGATCATACGCTAGACTATAATGAAAAGATACAAGAAAGACCGCCTTTTAGGCGGTCTTTCTTATCCTATATTAAAGAAAAAAGTAATCAGAACCGGAACAAAGAAGGAACACAGAACGCCGTTTAATACGGCAAGCACCACAGTTTCCTCATTGGTATATTTTAGAAGAACCGGAAGAGTGGTGTCTTCACTTGTTGCGGCGGCAGGAGCGATACAGGTGCAGTAGTTTAGCTTAGAAGCAATAATTGGAATCAGAAAGAAGGAAAAAAATTCCCGCATAAGGTTACTCATAAATGCAATACTGCCAAGCTCTGCTCCGCCCAGGCGGCTGATGGTGACGCCGGCAAGACTGTACCAGCCCATTCCGCTTGTAACAGCCGCGCCCTGGGTAACAGGGAGTTTAAGAAGCAAAGCGCACAGGATTCCACCCAGAATAGAACCGGCAGTGATGCCTAAGGGGATGATCAGTATCTTCAAATGGTATTGACGTATTTTTTTCAGGATACCATTGTGCATACCGATACTGATTCCAACAGAAAACATGAGAATATACAGGATCATATCAGAATGCCTGCTTATAAATTGTACGATAGCGGCGTCCGTACCGGAGAGTCCGCAGAGAAGGCCAAGAACCAGGGCCAAAAAAGTAAGTATAACGATCATTTGTCTTTCTCCTTGGGATCTTTTTTGTCAATAAAACGTTTTGTCAGAATGTAGACAATTATAATGGAGGCAAGAGTGGGAAGAAGGAAAAACAAAAAGCTTTTCAGTCCCAGGGAGGACAGTTCGCTTAAAAAGTTTTCTTTCTGTCCAAGCATAACCCCCATGGAAAAAATCAGCAAAAGAGTACACAGCATGGCAAGCCGCTCATTCCATTTTTTTAGTTTACCCGCCATAAGGAATCTGCCTATAAGAATGCCGATACCCATGATAATAAATATTTTCATAAAAACTCTCCTCAGTAATAAGCAATATAAAAAACATTATATCATTGTAGGTATAGCATTACAATTATAAAAGTAAAAAAAGAAGGCCGGGGTAAAAACCACAGCCTTCTTTTGGGATTTACAGGAAAACGAGTTTCCTTATGTTTTAAAGGAATATATATTTCAGTATGAAAAGAACAGCAAGAACATACATCAGTACGCTGATTTTTTTATCTTTTGCTTTACCTGTAATAAGGTTGATTATAACGTAGGAAATAACGCCCATTGCGATACCTTCGGAAATACTGTACATAAACGGCATTGCAATAATTGCGATAAAACATGGAATAGCCTCTGTATAATCCGTAAAATCAATTTTTGTAATAGAAGTCAGCATCATAAATCCTACAATGATCAGCGCCGGAGCTGTGGCAAAGGACGGAATGGCAAGAAAGATCGGTGACAGAAACAAAGAGAGACCAAAAAGCAGTCCGGCTACCAGGGCGGTAAGACCGGTACGTCCGCCTTCGGCTACGCCGGAAGCGCTTTCCACAAAGGTAGTGACTGTAGAAGTACCGCATACAGCTCCTACAGAAGTACCAACTGCGTCAGAAAGAAGGGCGCCTTTGATCCTTGGAAGTTTCCCGTCTTTGTCCAGCATATCTGCTTTGGAAGCTACGCCGATGAGTGTTCCAAGAGTATCAAACATATCTACAAACAGGAACGCAAACATAATAACTACAAAATCCAGTGAAAATACAATGGAGAAATCCATTTTCATAAAGGTTGGCGCCATACTGGGAACGCGGATGCCGTTGGAAAAATCAGGAAGAAGACTGAAAAATCCAAGATCCGGGTTAGGTTTATACAGTCCTGTAAACTGGCAGATAATACCAAGAAGCCAAGTGATCAGAATGCCCCATAAAATACTTCCTTTTACATTCTTTACAAGAAGAATCGCCGTTATCAGAATACCGATCAGCGCCAGAAGAACAGTAATTCCCTGGCTGTTAAAGGTTCCGTCCTGCATAGAGGCTTTAAAGGAAAAAATACCTACCAGTGTAGAATCATTGTTAATAACGATCTTTGCATTCTGAAGACCGATAAAAGCAATAAAAAGACCGATTCCTACAGAAACCGCATGTTTCAGGTTCATGGGAATGGAGTTGAAGATCGCTTCACGCACATTGGTCAGAGAAAGCAGGATGAAGATCAGACCTTCTACAAAAACAGCAGCCAGAGCCTGTTTCCAGCTGTAGCCCATGCCAAGAACAACGGTGTATGCAAAATACGCGTTCAGACCCATACCGGGAGCCAGTACAAACGGATAGTTGGATAAAAGCGCCATCAGGCAGGTGGCAATAAAGGATGCCAGAGCTGTGGCCGTAAAAATTGCGCCTCTGTCCATACCGGATGCTTCCAGAATGTTAGGGTTTACTGCCAGGATGTAAGCCATTGTCATAAAAGTGGTGATACCTGCGATCACCTCGGTCTTTACATCTGTGTGGTTTTCTTTCAGGTGAAAAATTTTGTCAAGATTCATAATGCTACCCCCTTTTTAGATAAAAAATTATTAAAACAGTTCCCGTCCGGAAACATATTTTCCTTTTATGCAGCGGTCGCCGCAAAGATAAACCAGCCGTTCCAGCCTGTCTCTGACAGTAAGAGGCTGGGGATGCGGGAAGAAACTGTCGTCCAGGATCACAGCGTCAAATTCATAATCTTTCAGGAAACTTCCTGCTTTTCCAAAAAATTCTCCGCCTCCCATAGTTGCAAGATAAAACGCCTCCTCAAATTTCAGAGCCTTCAGGCTGTCGTCCACAAGCCTCCAGCGGAGTTTAGACACCTGTATTGCATCGGCGATGGCTCGAAGCATGGACAGGGAGTGACCTCCGGCAATATCGGTTCCTAGACCAACGTGAAGCCCCCGGTCAAGATAGGATCTGACAGGAGCGATCCCTGAGGAAAGGTTGGTGTTTGACTGTGGGCAGTGGGCTACAAACACGCCTTGTTTTTTCATGAGAGCCGTTTCTTCCTCCCCGGAGTATACGCAGTGGGCCATGACGGTAGGACAGCCTTCTCCTCCGAAAAGCCCAAACTGGTCATAGGCTTCTCCATAAAATTTGGTGTTGGGGCAAAGTTCTTTCACCCAGGCGATCTCTCCCATATTTTCTGACAGATGGGACTGAAGGGGAAGATGATACTGCTTTTGTATTGCGGCAAGCCGTTCCATCAGATCGTCTGTACAGGAAGGCGTAAACCGGGGCGTCAGGATCGGACGGACGTTTTCGTATTTTCCCTGGATGTCTGAAAGCCAGCGTAAAGTGTCGGCTTCAGAAGCAGCGGCGCTTTTTTCCTGAAGGGTATCCGGGCCGTTGCGGTCCATATTGACTTTTCCGATCAGGGTTTTCAGTCCGGTTTCTTCCATCAGATCCATAAGAATTTCCGTAGCTTCCACATGGAGAGTGCCAAAGATGCAGGCTCTTGTGGTAGGGCTGTTTTTTAGATCCTCTGCGAAAATGGAATAGGCTTTTCGCGCATATTCCGGATCTGCGTATTTGGATTCTTCTGGAAAAGTTACTGTGTTCAGCCAGTCCAGAAGCTCCAGATCCATTCCCATTCCCCGGAAGCTGTACTGAGGCGCATGAAGATGCAGATCTACAAGGCCGGGGATGATCAGGGAATCTCCGGTATCGCGTACAGGGATGTGGCTGAAAGGTTCTGGAAGCTGGGTGAAGACGCCTGCACATTTTCCATTTTCGCATACCAGATAGGAATTTTCGTAAATGGAAAGGGCGGATCTGTCTTTGCTGAAACAGATATTTCCCCTTAATGCAAAGACTTTTTGCTGATTCATATTATTCACTTCCTTTCTGCAGCCAGGGTTTTTAGGCAAAAAAATTCCAACTACCTTTTAGGGTACCCTGAATAAAACTTATAGGCAACTATTACGGTAGTTGGTAGAAACGTCCAACCGATTATGGACTTATATAAGCTGCTGCAAACATTATTATTTATGTATTTATTATATATGGAATTGATTTTTCTGTCAATTAAAAATAATCAAAATAAAATGTCGGAAATGACGAAAAATAAACATGGATTTTGTGCAGAATATCCAGAATAAAAACAGGAAATTAACTGGAAAGACAAAGATATAAGTGATAGAATAGGTACAATCATCAGAATAGAATGGAGGGATATTTTGGAATTTAAAAAAGAAAACATGAAAAACTGTATGTATCTGATTCTGTTTGCGGTACTTCTCTATGTTGGACTTCAGAACCTGGATGTGGTGGTTGGATTTCTTATGAACCTTGTAGGACTGTTCTTTCCATTTATCGTAGGAGGCGCCATTGCTTTTGTGCTGCATGTGCCTATGAAATTTTTTGAGAGAAATCTGTTTGGGAGAGGCAAATGGAAGGACACGAAAATAGCAAAAAAAATGGCTCGCCCGGTAAGTCTGGTTCTCTCTATACTGATCGTGGCTCTTGTAATTTTGATCGTAGGCCAGGTGGTGATTCCTGAACTTGGAAAAACCGTAATGGGATTAGGAAGAAATATTGAAATGGGAATTACAAGGCTTACCATATGGATTGATGAAAACTTCAAGCAGGATTCTGTAATTGCAGAATGGGCGAATTCTTTGGATATCCAGCCTCAGAAAATGCTGGATACAGTAATTGCTGCGCTTCAGAACGGAGTGAACGGGATTCTTACTTCTACCGTTTCTGTAACAATGGGAATTGTGAATACTGCCATGAATTTCAGTATTGCCTTTGTGTTTGCCTGCTATATCCTTCTTCAAAAGGAAAAGCTGATCGTGCAGACAAAAAAAGCATTTTACGCCCTGTTTCCCAAGAGAGCTGTGGAATATATCCTTCATGTATGTACTCTTGCCAATAATATTTTTTCCGGTTTTGTTACAGGACAGTGTATTGAGGCGGTGATCCTGGGAACTATGTTTTTTGTTGCCATGACTGTTTTTCGTTTCCCCTATGCTATGCTGGTAGGCGTTTTGATCGCATTTACAGCGCTTATCCCTATTTTTGGAGCTTTTATCGGCTGTGCTATCAGTACGATACTGATTCTTCTTGTAAGTCCCATGAAAGCGCTGCTGTTTTTGATCCTGTTCTTTGTACTTCAGCAGATCGAGGGAAATCTGATCTATCCTCATGTGGTAGGAGGTTCAGTAGGCCTTCCTTCTGTGTGGGTGCTGATGGCAGTTACTATCGGCGGCAGTCTTCTGGGAGTTGTGGGAATGCTGATATTTATTCCGCTGGTATCTGTGCTTTATGCTTTGTTCAGAGAATGGACGTACAAACGCCTGGAAAAGAAAAATATACAGGTGGAAGGATAGTATTATCTTAAGTTTCTATAAAAAATCCCTTTCGGACAGGCTTTTGAACCTGAACCGAAAGGGATTTTGCAGTTTTATCAATGATTATTTTTGTTCTGCTCTGCTTCCAGAAGTTTCATGGCGCGAACCTTCAGAGGGAGTCCGAACAGTGTAATGAAGCCGTCCGCATCATGGTGGTCGTACATATCTCCTGTGGTAAAGGATGCAAGGGATTCATTATACAGGCTGTAAGGAGAGGTAGTGCCGGCTTTGATGATATTTCCTTTATAAAGTTTCAGTTTTACTTCGCCGGTAACATATTTCTGAGTGGATTCTACAAATGCCTGGATAGCCTCCCTAAGCGGTGTAAACCATTTACCTTCATATACCACCTGGGCAAACTGACTTCCAAGTTTTTTCTTTGCTTCCATAGTATCGCGGTCAATGGTCAGCTCTTCAAGCTGATCATGGGCAGCCATCAGAATGGTTCCGCCTGGAGTTTCATAAACGCCGCGGGATTTCATTCCTACGACACGGTTCTCTACAATATCTACAATTCCGATTCCGTTTTCTCCTCCAAGGCGGTTCAGTTCAGTAATGATCTCGGAAACTTTCATGGCTTTGCCGTTCAGGGTTTTTGGAACGCCTGCCTCAAAAGTTATGGTGATCTCTGTTTCTTTATCAGGAGCCTTCTGCGGGGGAACGCTTAATACAAGCATGTCGTCATAGTTAGGAGCCTGGGAAGGATCTTCCAGTTCAAGACCTTCATGGCTGATGTGCCATAAGTTCCGGTCACGGCTGTAGCTGTGACGAGCGTCAAAAGGAAGATTGATGCCATGTGCCTGACAGAATGCGAGCTCGTCCTCACGGGACTGCATGGTCCACACATCTGTCATACGCCATGGAGCAATGATTTTGATATCCGGGGCAAGAGCTTTGATTCCCAGCTCAAAACGGATCTGATCGTTTCCTTTTCCGGTTGCTCCGTGGCAGATAGCAACTGCGTTTTCCTTCCGTGCGATCTCTACCAGTTTTTTGGCAATGGCTGGACGAGCCATGGAAGTTCCAAGAAGGTACTGGTGTTCATACACAGCTCCAGCTTCTACGCAAGGCATAATATAATCGTCGCAAAATTCATCTACAATATCTTCTATATATAATTTGGCTGCGCCGGAAAGTTTGGCTCTTTCGTCCAGTCCATCCAGTTCGTTTCCCTGTCCGCAGTTTACACAGCAGCAGACAACGTCATAATTAAAGGTTTCTTTCAGCCACGGGATCAGGGCTGTGGTATCAAGTCCGCCGGAATATGCTAAAACAACTTTTTCTTTCATAATAAAATCCTCCTCATAAATGATGTCTTTTTATCATAATAATTTTCATTGAATGCCGGGAATTAAGTAATTCTCCTTTGGTAATGGATAATATACAACATTTTTTATAAATATGCAATAGGAAATTGAAAAAAAGTGGAAAAATAGCTTATAAATATTCAACTATTAAATAGGAAATAACGAATACACTACTGAGAACAAGGGGGAAAGGAAAGAATGTTTATAAAAAACATATTGCATATTATACAGAAAAGATGTATAATCTTTACATCTTTACAAAGACAGCCGGATAAAGTAACAAGAACGGCGTTTTGCGGAAGGACAGGAGGATGATTATTATGATAAAAGCAGGAATTATCGGAGCAACAGGGTATGCCGGAAACGAGCTGGTCCGGCTTCTTCTGGGACATAAGGATGTGGAGATCGCCTGGTATGGTTCCAGAAGTTATATTGAAAAAAGCTATGCAGGCATCTATCAGAACTTTTTTAAGCTGGTAAACGCCAAATGTATGGATGACAACATGGAGGCGCTGGCTGATGAAGTGGATGTAATTTTTACAGCGACACCTCAGGGACTTTGCTCTTCCCTTATAAACGAGGAGATTCTTTCTAAAACAAAGGTCATTGACCTCAGCGCGGATTTTCGTATCAAGGATGTAAAAAAATATGAACAGTGGTATGGGATCCAGCACAAATCCCCTCAGTTTATCAACGAGGCGGTATACGGACTTTGCGAGATCAACAGAGAGGATATTAAAAAAGCCCGCCTGATCGCCAATCCGGGATGTTATCCTACATGTTCCACCCTTTCTATTTATCCTCTTTTAAAAGAAGGGATGATCGATCCGGCTACGATTATCATTGACGCAAAATCAGGAACCTCAGGAGCAGGAAGGGGCGCAAAGGTGGATAACCTTTTCTGTGAGGTAAATGAAAACATTAAGGCCTATGGAGTTGCGTCCCATCGTCATACGCCGGAGATCGAGGATCAGCTTGGATATGCCTGCAAAGAAGATGTGCTGATCAACTTTACTCCTCATTTGGTTCCAATGAACAGGGGGATTTTGATCACTGCTTATGCTTCTCTGAAAAAAGAAGTTTCTTATGAAGAAGTAAAAGCGGCTTATGATAAATATTATGACAAAGAAAAGTTTGTCCGCGTACTTGATAAGGATGTATGTCCTCAGACAAAGTGGGTGGAGGGAAGCAATTTTGTAGATGTGAATTTTAAGATCGATCCCAGAACAAAAAGGATCATTATGATGGGAGCAATGGACAATCTGGTAAAAGGAGCTGCAGGTCAGGCAGTGCAGAATATGAATCTGATGTTTGGATTTGACGAAGCAGAAGGCCTCTGCCAGATTCCAATGATACCGTGATCAATCATATAAGCGCCAAGGAGACAAAAGGAGAGGATTATTATGAAGATAATAAAAGGTGGAGTAACGGCGGCAGAAGGATTTCAGGCAGCGGCTGCAGCGGCAGGGATCAAATATCAGGGAAGAAGCGATATGGCAATGGTATACAGCGAAAAGCCCTGTAAGGCAGCAGGAACCTTTACTACAAATGTGGTAAAAGCAGCTCCGGTCAAGTGGGATCAGGAGATCGTATATCATCAGCCAAAGGCCCAGGCAATCGTATGCAACAGCGGAATTGCCAACGCATGTACAGGAGAAGAAGGACTTGGCTGCTGCAAAGAGACGGCAGAAGCTGCCGCAAAGATTCTTGGCATTCCTGCGGAAAGCGTTCTTGTAGCGTCAACAGGCGTGATTGGTATGCAGCTTCCGATTCAGAAGCTTACTGATGGCGTAAAAGCAATGGCTCCTGTTCTTTCAGGAAGTCTGGAGGCGGGAAACCTTGCGGCAAAAGCAATTATGACAACAGATACTGTGGAAAAGGAAGCAGCAGTTCAGGTTGAGATCGGTGGAAAAACAGTTACAGTAGGCGGAATGTGCAAAGGTTCCGGTATGATCCACCCAAATATGTGTACTATGCTTGGTTTTGTCACAACAGATGTGAATATTTCCAAGGAGCTTCTTTTGGAGGCTTTAAGACAGGACGTACAGGACACCTACAATATGGTTTCTGTAGACGGAGATACTTCAACAAACGATACCGTTCTTCTTCTGGCAAACGGTATGGCGGGAAATCCTGAAATCACAGAAAAGAATAAGGATTACCAGACTTTTTGTGAAGCCTTAAATTATGTAAATACCACTCTTGCAAAAAAAATTGCAGGAGATGGGGAAGGAGCCACTGCTCTTTTTGAAGTAAAGGTTATAGGAGCAAAGAGTAAGGAACAGGCTGTGGTCTTAAGTAAATCAGTAGTTACCTCATCCCTTACAAAAGCGGCAATTTACGGCCATGACGCCAACTGGGGAAGAATCCTCTGCGCTATGGGTTATTCCGGCGCAGACTTTGACCCGGAAAAGGTGGATCTTTATTTTGAGAGCCGGGCAGGTAAAATTAAGATCATTGAAAACGGAGTTTCCACAGGCTACAGTGAAGAGGAGGCTTCAAGAATCCTTTCCGAGGACGAAGTAACTGCCATTGCAGATATAAAAATGGGAGACTGTACGGCAACAGCCTGGGGCTGCGATCTTACGTATGATTATGTGAAGATCAATGCGGATTATCGTTCTTGATTTCAGAAAGTTCAAAAGAAGTCAGCAGAGAGTCAATACAGGAGAATGAAAGAGAAAACGAGGAGGAAATAAGATGGTAAAACAAAAATATCTGGATAAGGCAGAGGTGCTTATTGAAGCCCTTCCTTATATTCAGCGGTTTAACCGAAAAATAGTGGTGATAAAATACGGCGGAAGCGCTATGCTGGATGAAGAGCTGAAAGCCAATGTGATCAAGGATGCGGTTCTTTTGAAACTGGTTGGGTTTAAACCCATTATTGTTCACGGCGGAGGAAAAGAGATCAGCCGCTGGGTAGGCAAGGTAGGGATGGAACCCAGGTTTGTCAATGGGCTTCGTGTGACAGACAAAGAAACTATGGAGATTGCAGAAATGGTTCTTGCCAAGGTGAATAAGGAGCTGGTGACTCTTGTGGAGTCTCTGGGAGTAGACGCAGTGGGGATCAGCGGCAAGGATGGCGGGCTTTTGAAATGCAGAAAGAAACTGTCCGGCGGAGAGGATATCGGCTATGTAGGAGAGGTTGCAGAAGTAAATCCTAAGATTCTTCATGATCTTCTGGAGCAGGATTTTCTGCCTGTGATTTTTCCGGTGGGATTTGACGATAATTATGATTCCTATAATATTAATGCTGATGATGCGGCCTGCGCTATTGCAGAGGCGGTTCATGCAGAAAAACTGGCTTTTCTTTCTGATATTGAAGGCGTATATAAAGATCAGAAGGATCCAGACAGTTTGATTTCAGAGCTTCATATTCGGGAAGCGGAGAAACTGATCTCAGAGGGATATGTAGGCGGAGGAATGATCCCAAAACTGAAAAACTGCATTGATGCTATTGAACATGGGGTAAACAGAGTGCATATCCTGGACGGAAGGATTCCTCACAGTCTTCTTTTGGAAATCTTTACCAATAAGGGAATCGGAACTGCTATTTTAAGAGAGGATGGAGAGAAATATTATCATGAGCATGTGTGAGCAAATGGAACAGGCAGAAAAAAGCATTCTTCATACATATAACCGCTTTCCGGTAATGTTTGACAGAGGCGAGGGCTGTTGGCTGTATGATACAGATGGAAAGGAATACCTGGATTTTGCAGCAGGAATTGCTGTTAATTCTCTGGGGTATCATTATCCTGGTTATGATGAGGCGCTGAAAGAGCAGATTGATAAGCTGACTCATATTTCTAATCTTTATTATAACCAGCCAATGAGTGAGGCGGGAGAAAAGCTGATCCGCGCCAGCGGGATGAGTAAGGCCTTTTTTACAAACAGCGGTACAGAGGCTATTGAAGGGGCTTTAAAAGCGGCCAGAAAATATGGGTTCAAAAAATATAATGGCGAGAGATATGAGATCATTGCCATGAACCATTCTTTTCATGGAAGAAGTATGGGGGCTCTTTCTGTAACAGGAACCGCTCATTACCGGGAACCTTTTGAGCCTTTGATAGGAGGCGTCCGTTTTGCGGATTTTAATGATCTGGAAAGTGTAAAAGCACAGATCACGGATAAGACCTGCGCCATTCTTGCGGAAACCATTCAGGGTGAAGGCGGGATTTATCCGGCAGATAAAGAGTTTTTGGAAGGACTGCGGGCTCTCTGCGACGAAAAAGATCTTCTTCTTATTTTTGACGAGATACAGTGCGGTATGGGAAGAACAGGAGATTATTTTGCATGGCAGGGCTATGGAGTAAAGCCTGATATTATGACCTGCGCCAAGGCTCTTGGCAACGGGGTTCCGGTGGGAGCCTTTGTTCTGGGCGAAAAAGCCTGTCAGGCTTCCTTGGAGCCGGGGGATCATGGAACTACCTATGGGGGAAATCCTTTTGTATGCGCTGCAGTAAGTAAAGTGTTTGATATTTTTGAAAGCGACCATATTCTGGAGCATGTGCAAAAAGTGGCTCCCTATCTGGAGAAAAAACTGGACGAGCTTGTGGAAAAGTATGACTGTGTGGCAGAAAGACGTGGAAAAGGGTTGATGCAGGGGCTTGTGATCCAGGGTGTTTCTGTGGGAAGTGTGGTAAATAAAGCGCTGGAAAACGGCCTTTTGGTAATTTCTGCCGGAAGTGATGTTCTAAGGCTTGTGCCGCCTCTTGTGATCACAGAAAAAGAGATTGACGAGATGTATGAGAAACTTACAAAAAGTCTGGCGTAAAGCCGGGCTTTTTGTTTTATAAAAAAACACTTGGATTTAACGAAAAAAAGTGTTGACAAACTAACTTAGTTAGAATATACTAATTTTAAAAGTTTACCTCATATAACAAAAGGAGTGAGCCTATGGTTATGAATTTATCAGAAGCAAGAGAGGGAGAAGAATATATTGTAAAAGATATTGTGACAGATGACGAGGAGCTGGATGCGTTTTTGTTTTCTCTTGGCTGTTACAGTGGTGAACCTATTACGGTGATCGCACATAAGAAGGGCGGCTGTGTGGTTTCCATTAAAGACGCCAGATACAATATTGACAGGAATCTGGCCCAGGCCATTTCAGTATAAGATGTTTTCATAAACTTTTTCCCAAAGGAGAAGGTTTTGGAATAAAAAGCGGACTTGTCCGCTTTGTTTTAAGATTAATGGTTAGTTGAGACTAATTATAACAATGGAGGAAAGAAAAAATGAGAATTGCATTGGCAGGAAACCCTAACAGTG
Source organism: uncultured Blautia sp. (assembly GCF_937880195.1). GTDB lineage: Bacteria > Bacillota > Clostridia > Lachnospirales > Lachnospiraceae > Blautia_A. The sequence continues at coordinate 43,638 of NZ_CALFLA010000046.1, read as the reverse complement.
GAAAAACTACCATGTACAACGCCTTGACAGGACGTAATGAAAAAGTTGGAAACTGGGCGGGAGTTACGGTAGAACAAAAAGAGAGCCTGATAAAAAAGTCGTACTATGACGGCGCAGAGGAGCTGGTAGCAGTGGACCTGCCAGGAGCATATTCTATGTCTCCCTTTACTTCGGAAGAGAGTATTACAAGCAGCTATGTAAAAAATGAAAAGCCGGAAGCGATCATCAATATTGTGGACGCCACAAACTTAAGCCGAAGCCTTTTCTTTACCACACAGCTGTTGGAACTGGGAATCCCTATGGTTGTTGCTCTGAACAAAAGCGATGTAACTGATAAGAAAAAAACAGAAATTAATGTGAAGTTATTATCTGAAAAACTGGGGTGTCCAGTTATTCAAACAGTATCTACTTCATCCAACCATAATGATCTGAAAAAAGTGGTAAATGCAGCAGCGGCTTTAAAAGGTCAGGCGCAGAAAGCTCCTTATGTGCAGGAGGAGATCAACCTTCAGAGTAAGTCGGAGGTAGAGGCGGCAGACAGAAAGCGTTTTGCCTTTGTGAACGAAATCGTAAAAACAGTAGAAAAGAGAACTGTCTTTACAAAGGATAAAAACTGGCAGGATCAGCTTGACGCTGTGATCACCCATAAGATTGTAGGTATTCCCATTTTTGCAGCAGTGATGTTTCTTGTGTTTTACATATCTCAGTCTACAGTGGGAACCTGGATCGCAGACTGGCTGACAGGAAAAATAGAGATGTTTCAGGCGTGGGTGGGAACTCTTGTTTCAGGGGCGAGCCCGTTTCTTCAGGCTCTTCTGGTTGACGGTATCATTGGCGGCGTAGGAGCTGTGGTAGGCTTCCTTCCTCTTGTTATGGTGATGTATTTTCTGATCGCGCTTTTGGAGGACTGCGGATATATGGCAAGAGCCAGCGTTGTTTTGGATCCTATTTTTAAGCGTGTGGGACTTTCCGGGAAATCCGTGATCCCTATGGTGATTGGAACCGGATGCGCCATTCCGGGAATTATGGCATGCCGTACTATTCGAAATGAAAGAGAGCGAAGAGCTACCGCAATGTTGACTCCTTTTATGCCTTGTGGGGCAAAGCTTCCTGTAATCGCTCTGTTTGCAGGAGCGTTCTTTGCAGATGCAGGCTGGGTAGGACCTGCCATGTATCTGGTTGGAATTGTTCTTATTTTCTTAGGTGCGCTTTTGGTCAATCAGGTAACAGGGTATAAGTTCCGTAAATCATTTTTTATTATAGAACTCCCTGAATATAAGATTCCAAGTCTGAAAAGAGCGACGCTGTCCATGCTCTCCAGAGGAAAAGCGTATATAGTAAAAGCAGGAACCATTATTCTTGTATGCAACACAGCGGTACAGATCATGCAGAGCTTTAACTGGCAGTTTCAGGTTGTGGAAGAAGGAATGGAAAGCACATCTATTTTAGCTTCTATAGCAACACCTTTCGCTGTACTTTTGATCCCTCTGGGATTTGGAGTATGGCAGCTTGCGGCGGCAGCGATCACCGGATTTATTGCAAAAGAAAATGTAGTGGGAACTCTTGCAGTTGTTTATGGTCTTACCAGTTTTATTGACACAGAGGAGCTGGCCCTTGTGGGCGGCGGAAGTGAAGTGGTAGCGATCATGGGACTGACAAAAGTGGCTGCTCTTGCATATCTGACGTTTAATCTTTTTACCCCGCCTTGTTTTGCGGCTCTAGGAGCAATGAATTCAGAAATGCAGGATAAAAAATGGCTTTGGGGAGGAATTGCATTACAGTTGGGAACAGGCTACACCATAGCGTTTTTGGTATATCAGATTGGTACGTTCCTTACAACAGGAGGAGTTGGCGCCGGATTTGTTCCCGGACTGGCAGCAGTTGCAGTAATGGCGCTGATTGTGATATTCTTAATAAGAAGAACCAAAAAGCAGTTTGATCTGGAATATGGTTTAAACTCATAAGAATCTGAAAATGAGAAAGGAGATGCTGATATATGGCAAATCTGATTGTAGGAGGAATCCTGCTTCTGGCAGTAGGAGCGGCGGCAGTCTATATGATAAAAGCAAAGAAAAGCGGTGTGAAATGTATCGGCTGCCCTTCAGGAGGATGCTGCTCCGGCAGCAAAGGATGCTGCCACTGCGCAGAGAGCAAAGCAGAAAATAAAACAAAATAAACGATAATACCGGCTGTGCATAAAATATGTACTTTCCGTATATGATGATAGTAAGAAAAAGAGACTGGTGAAAGATACCAGTCTCTTTTTCCGCAGGATATATATTATATGGAGGGAATTTTTTATGTGGGGATTGATCTCAGCTCTTGTTTCCGGCGCGCTTATGAGTATTCAGGGCGTGTTTAACACAGAAGTTACCAAACAGACAAGTCTTTGGGTTTCAACAGGATGGGTGCAGCTTTCGGCATTTTTTGTCTGTGTGGCTGCATGGATGTTTACAGGAAGGGGAAGCATTTCTGCCCTCTGGCAGGTGGAGAATAAATATACTCTTCTGGGAGGCGTGATCGGAGCTTTTATTACAGTTACAGTAATTCAGAGTATGGGAGCCCTTGGGCCTGCCAGAGCAGCTATGCTGATTGTAGTTTCTCAGCTTCTTGTGGCTTATATTATTGAACTGTTTGGTATTTTTGGCGTAGAGAAGGCTGCTTTTGAATGGAGAAAAGTAGTTGGAATGGCAATGGCGGTTATTGGCATCATAATCTTTAAATGGCAAAAATAATACTTGGGTATTGTAAAAGCAGAAGGAATTCGTTAAAATAGAAGATGGTCAAGTATGGGAATCGGGGAAACAGATAAGGAGTGACCCGATATCAATAAAAACAAAAAAAGTACAAAAGACAGAAAATTCTTTCTTTCCTTTCTTTTGATTCTTTGCTTCTGTACAGTATTTTCTGGATGCAGGAAACAGGATCGGGATTTTATTCTGGAAAAGGAAGGGGAAGAGGCAGTGTCAGAGGAGGCTTTGTCCCAGGAAGAGAAACCGGAAATCTCCAAAACGCCTTCTGTTACAGAGGCAGAAACTTTACCTTCTGTTACAGAAATGCCGGAAGAGATTTTTGTGGACGTATGCGGGGCAGTGGCCTATCCGGGAGTTTATGCGCTGGAAGCAGGAAGCCGGGTGTTCCAGGCTATAGAAGCGGCGGGAGGATTTCTTCCGGCAGCGGCAGGGAACTGTATTAATCAGGCTCAGGTTATGGGGGATGGTCAGCAGATCTATGTTCCCACTAAGGAAGAAGCAGAGGGACTGGGATGGAAACCGGAAGGGCAGAACCAGGGAACTGCGTCAGAGGAAGCCAAGCCGGATCAGGAAAGGATAAATCTGAACACTGCGGATCTGGCCGCGCTTCAAACCCTAAGCGGTATCGGAGAAGCCAAGGCACAGGCGATTCTTGCCTACAGAGAAGAGCATGGAGGTTTTTCCTCAGTGGAGGATCTGATGAACGTGCCGGGGATCAAGGAAGGAACTTTTTTAAAGATAAAAGATAAATTAGCAGTAGAATAAGGAGAGAAGAATGAGCAGGAAGGTATTAGTGGTAGACGATGAAAAACTGATCGTAAAGGGCATCCGTTTTAATCTGGAACAGGACGGAATGGAAGTGGACTGCGCTTACGATGGAGAGGAAGCTGTGGAAAAGGCAAAAGAAAATCATTACGATATTATTCTTTTGGACCTGATGCTTCCAAAGATGGACGGTCTTGAGGTCTGCCAGCAGATTCGGGAATTTTCCAATGTTCCTATCGTAATGCTTACTGCCAAGGGCGAGGATATGGACAAAATTCTTGGTCTGGAGTACGGTGCGGACGATTATATTACCAAGCCCTTTAATATTCTGGAGGTAAAGGCAAGAATTAAAGCTATTATGCGCCGCGCCCGTTCAGAAAAAGAAGAAAAAGAAAAAGCAAAGAGCATTGAGTCGGGAGATCTGAAGCTGGACTGCGAAAGCCGCCGGGTGTTTATTGCAGGCAGGGAGATCAATCTTACAGCAAAAGAATTTGATGTTCTGGAGCTTCTTGTGTTTAACCCCAATAAGGTTTACAGCCGTGAAAATCTTCTGAATATCGTATGGGGTTATGAATATCCAGGCGACGTGCGGACAGTAGACGTACATATCCGCCGCCTCCGTGAAAAGATTGAGGCAAATCCCAGTGAGCCCAAGTACGTACACACCAAATGGGGTGTAGGTTATTACTTTCAGGCATAAAGAATGAAAAAAACAGGTAAATTTTTAAAAAGCCTCCGTTTTCGTATTCTGGTCATTCTGGTGATCCTGGGAATCGTGCCAAGCGTGATCATTACGCAGATGATGATCAGGAATTATGAAAACCAGGCCATGTCTGTACGGGCTGCCAACGCCAGCAGCCAATGCAGTATGCTTTGTGACCAGATCATCAAAGAAAATTATCTTAATGACTCCAGTTCTGTGGCCGTCAACAGCAGACTGGAGTTATTATCTAATATTTACGGAGGAAGGATTCTGGTAGTAGACCGGGATTTTAAGATCGTAAAGGATACGTATCATGTAGAAGAAAAGAAAACCCTTTTGTCTTCCAGGCTGATACGGTGTATTAAGACAGGAGAAATTTCCGATTATCGGAAAAGTGGGCAGACCATACAACTTGCAGTCCCCATTAAAAGCGCAGATGTTCCGCAGGTACAGGGTGCTATGCTGGTAACTATTTCCTGCAGTGAAATTATGGCTACTATGGCGGAAATGAATTACCAGGGAATGCTGATCCTTGCTGTGATCGTGGTTTTGGCCGTATTCTTTTCTTATATTCTGTCAAGCGTACTGGTGAAGCCTTTGGCCCGTGTCACCAAGTCTATTGAGGATCTGACAGACGGTTATCAGAATGAAGCGATATCAGTTCCAGATTATACAGAGACGGCGCTGATCACAGACGCTTTTAATAAAATGCTTGCACGTATGAAAACCCTAGATGAATCCCGGTCGGAATTTGTTTCCAACGTATCTCATGAGCTGAAAACGCCCATGACCTCCATGAAGGTTCTGGCAGACTCTCTTGTAGGGCAGGAAGGCGTTCCTGAGGAGCTTTACCAGGAATTTCTCCGTGACATTACAGCAGAGATTGACAGGGAGAACAGGATCATCACAGATCTTTTAAGCCTTGTAAAAATGGACAAAAAGACAGCAGATCTTTCGATTCAGCATATGGATATCAACCAGCTTCTGGAAGATATTCTAAAAAGGCTTCGGCCTATTGCAGATAAGAGAAGCATTGACCTGATCCTTGACAGTTTTCGTCCGGTGGAGGCAGATGTGGATGAGATCAAATTTACTTCAGCCATCAGCAATCTGGTAGAAAACGCCATCAAATATAATGTAGATGACGGATGGGTAAGGGTATCTCTTGATGCGGATCACAAGTATTTTTATGTGACAGTGGCAGATTCGGGAATGGGAATCCCTGAAGATTCTCTGGATCGTATTTTTGAAAGATTTTATCGTGTGGATAAATCACATTCCAGAGAGATCGGCGGAACCGGACTGGGTCTTGCCATTACGAGAAGCACCATCGCCATGCATCATGGCGTGATCAAAGTATTCAGCAGAGAGGGAGAGGGAACTACATTTTCCGTTCGGATCCCTCTGTCATATATTCCGTAGGAGGTGTCAGATGAAGAAAATTATCCGCATACTTCTTCTGGCAGTCTTAGTGTGCGTTGCGGCTGCCGGCTGCAGTATCGAAACAGAAAAAAAGGAACAGGAAAAGGCAGAATATCATTACTATTATATAAACGTATCTGAGACAACTCTGAAGAGGGAAGTTTATGAACCAAAAGATGAAACAAGGGATTTTATGGTAAGGGAGCTGATGCAGAATATCAGCAGCAGGAAAACGCCGGAGGACGGCATTGCCCTTTTGCCGGAAAATGTTGTGTTAAATTCCTATGATTTCAGGGGCGACACACTGGTTATTGATTTCAGCAGGCAGTATCTGGAAATGAGCAGGGCAAGAGAGGTTCTTACAAGAGCCGGAGTTGCGAAAACATTTCTGCAGATTCCAGAAATTCAGCGAGTTAGCTTTACCATTGAAGGGCAGGATCTGACAGACTCCCGCAATCGGAAGGTGGGAGATATGACCTCTGACAGTTTTCTGGATTTTTCCGGGGATGATACAGACAGATACCGATACGATACCTTTACCCTTTACTTTACCGATGAAAGCGGAACCAAACTTGTAGAGGAAGAAAGAAACATTTATTACAGCCGCACCCTTCCAAAAGCCAGGGTCGTACTGGAACAGCTTGCAGAAGGCCCCATGGAAGTGGGACATTTTCCGGTGATCCCTTCGGATACCGTTGCCCTTAATGTGTCTGTGGCAGACCGGATCTGTTATTTGAATATGAACCAGGCTTTTCGGGAAAAAGAACCGGAGGTGGCGGAAAACGTCCGCATGTATGCGATTGTAAATTCTATTCTGGACTCCTGCGAAGCAGATAAGGTTCAGATATCTATTGAAGGAAGTTTGGAAGGCAATCTGGGAAGCAGTATGCCTTTGTATACCTTTTATCAAAAAAATGAAGAACTTTTAAAATACAAAAAGGCAGAAGAAACAGTGGAGGCAGTTAAGTAGTAAGGATTGCATCCTAAGTGACCAGTATATGAGGGAAATCTATGGCAAGACGTCCAATTTGTCTTGTGTGCCTGATGCTGATGCTCTGTATGTGTTTTGCCGATCTGGCAGGGATTCCTCTGATACGGGGGAACCCGCTGCCCAGGCAGACAAAGGACTATATAGAGGGGCATCCAAAAGCTGTGATCGTCGGAGAGGTACAGCAGTGTCAGGCCACAGAGTTTTCCTTTTCTGTCTATCTAAAAAATGTCTCTCTGGCAGATCAGCCAGAAAATAATCCCATTTATAATGTAAGAGTTTTTTTAAAAAATAAGGAAGATCTTCCGGCAGGAACCTTTGTAAAGGCAGAGGGGAAACTGGAACGGGTTGCCGCGCCTCGTAATCCGGGAGAATTTGATTCCAGACAGTATTATGCCTGTCAGCATATTTATTACTTTATGAAAAATGCGGTGATAAAAAAGAAAAGTTCCGGTTATTCTTTCTACAGGCAGTTTATGCAGAAGATCAGGGAAAAACTTGGACAGGCTCTAAAAAAGTGCGCGGGAAAAGACGCTTCCCTTTTTGAGGCCATGCTTTTGGGTGAAAAAAGCAATCTGGAGGAAGAACGGAAGCTCCGTTATCAGATGGCAGGTATGATCCATATTCTGGCTATCTCAGGCCTTCATATCAGTATTCTTGGCATGGGGCTTTTTTCGTTTTTGAAAAAAGCAGGGCTTGGAAACGGCGGAGCAGGCTTTCTCGCTCTTTTCATAATGCTGCAGTATGGAATGCTTACAGGAGGAAGCATATCTGCTATGCGTTCCGTGTGCATGTTTGTTCTTGCTGTTGGGGCAAAGATCACAGGAAGGATTTATGATCTTCTTACAGCGCTGGCTCTGTCTGCGATCCTGCTTCTTTTGGATGCTCCGGCCTGTCTGTACAGCAGCAGTTTTCTTCTTTCCTTTGGAGCAGTGGTTGGGCTGTCGGCTCTGGCTCCTTATCTTATGAGACTTCTGGAGATAAAAGGAAAAATAGGCAAGGCTCTGATTTCTTCTATAGCAGTGCAGACGGCCTCTTTACCTATTAGCCTACTGTTTTTTGGCCAGGTGTCCATAGCCGGGATCTTTTTGAATCTTCTGGTGCTTCCTACGGTAGGGGGCGTTTTGTTAAGCGGACTGTGCTGCAGTATTTTAGGGCTGTTTTGTCAGGAACTTGGAATGGTGGCGGCGCTTCCGGGAAGGATTCTTTTGTGGCTCTATGAAATAACAGGAAGTATGGCGGGAGCTTTTCCTTTTTGTACATGGATCGGAGGAACGCCAAAGATATGGCAGATTATTTTTTATTATATTCTGCTTACAACAGGAATTTTTCTGGGACTGGTGATAAAAAGGCGCAAAAAGAACCAACAGGAGAGGAAAGGGGAAAAGTTTTTCCTGTTTCAAAAATACAGAAGCCTTATTCTGGCCTATGGGATTCTTGCCGCTTTTCTGGGAAGTGGAATTTTTGTGCTTTCCTGGAAAATGCAAAAAGAGCTTCGGATCACCTGCCTGGATGTTGGACAGGGAGACGGGATTGTGGTGGAAACGCCTGAAAAACAGGTCTTTCTTATTGATTTTGGAAGCAGTAATAAGAAAAATACAGCCCAGTACCAGCTTCTTCCCTATTTAAAAAGCAGGGGGATTTCCTATATAGACGGGATTTTTATTTCCCATACAGATGGAGACCATATCAGCGGAATCCTGGAATTTTTGGAAATGACAAATAAAAATCTTACTTCTATAAAAGCTGGGGCGCTTTTGCTTCCTGATTGGAAAAGTCCGCCCAAGGCTTATGAGGATCTGGCGCTGCTTGCAAAAAAATCAGGCATAAAAGTAATACGGACCGGAGAAGGGGATCGGTTTACAGATGGCGAAACGAAATTTTCTGTTCTGGCGCCGGAAGTAGGGGCGAAAGGCAAAAACGTCAATGAGGAGGGAATGGTAATAGAACTGGAGCATAAAGGCTTTCGGGGGATTTTTACAGGGGATATTGGAATGGAAACAGAAAAAAATCTTCTTGGGAGTCTTCGAGATGTGGATTTTTTAAAAACGGCTCATCATGGTTCCAGATACTCTACAGGAGAGGAGTTTCTGAAACAGGCAAAACCGGAGCTGGCAGTAATCTCCTGTTCAGATTCCAATACCTACGGCCATCCGTCGCCGGAAACAACACTTCGCCTGAAAGAAGAGGGCGTCCAGGTGGAATATACAATGAAAAGCGGAGCTATTACCATAGGAACAGACGGGGAACAGATCTGGGTGGAGCGCTTCTGTGAACGGAAGGAACCGTAACAGTGTTTTTCCTTGCGGGTTTTTTGGAATATCTGTATAATGAAAACAAAACAGACAAAAGCAAAAATAAAGGAGCGAAACTTGAAAAGCTTACAGGAAGACTTAAAAACGGGAAATTTTAAAAAAGCCTATCTCTTGTTTGGGGAAGAATCCTATTTAAGACAGCAGTACAAAGAGAAGCTGATAAAAGCCCTGAATCCCCAGGAAGATACCATGAATTTTACCCGGTATGAAGGTAAGGGGATAGAGGTAAGAGAGATGATCGATCTTTGCGAAACTATGCCCTTTTTTGCAGAATGCAGAGTGATCCTTGTGGAAAACTCTGGTTTTTTTAAAAACAAATGTGAAGAACTTGCAGATTATATGAAAACTCTCCCGGATTATATCCGCATGATATTTGTAGAAGAAGAAGTGGATAAGAGAAGCCGTATGTATAAGGCGGTAAAGGCGCAGGGGAGAGTAACGGAATTTGCCAGGCAGGATGAAAAATCTCTGATGCGCTGGGCGGCAGGAATACTTGGACGGGAAGGTCGCAAGATCAAAACCTCGGATATGGAGCTTTTTCTTACAAAAACAGGAACGGATATGGGAAATATACGTATGGAGCTGGAAAAGCTCATTGCCTATACCCAGGGAAGAGACGTTGTCACATCATCAGACATTGAAGCAGTATGTACGACCCAGACTGCCAATAAGATTTTTGATATGGTTCGTGCAGTTACAGAAAAAAATCAGAAGCGGGCTTTGGAGCTGTATTATGATCTGCTTACATTGAAGGAACCTCCTATGAGGATCCTGTTTCTTCTTGCGAAGCAGTTCCATCAGCTTTTTCTTTCAAAAAAAATGGCGGAAGAAGGTCTTTCCCAGCCTGAGATAGCCTCTAGGCTTGGAGTACCCTCTTTTGTGGCTCGGAATATTATGGCCTGCGCCCGGGCATATTCTGCTGAAGAGCTTCAAAAAGCAGAAGAGGATTTTGTAGAAGCAGAGGAGGCGGTAAAAACTGGACGCCTTCAGGATCTGCTCAGTGTGGAGCTTTTGATCGTCAAGTACAGTAAAAAATAAACAGTTGTTCTCCTAATCTTATCATTACAGGTGTCTTGACACCTGTTAAGCCAGGTGGTATACTTGCAAAAAAATGTTAAGAATACGAGGAAAACATATGAAAGAACATTATGATGTGATTGTTGTAGGTACGGGAGCGGCAGGGCTGTATTGTGCCCTGAATCTTCCGGATCGGAAAAATATACTGATGATCACAAAAAAAGGCGCGGATCAATCGGATTCTTTTCTTGCCCAGGGTGGAATCTGTATGCTCAGAGGCGAAGGGGATTATGGGAATTATTTTGAAGATACCATGCGGGCCGGGCATTATGAAAACGACAGGGATGCGGTGAGCCTGATGATCCGTAGCTCCAACAGCATTATCCGAGATCTTCTTGCAAGAAATGTGGATTTTGCAAGAAATGAGTCAGGAGAGCTGGAATTTACCAGAGAGGGCGCTCATTCCCAGCCAAGGATTCTTTTTCATGAGGATATTACAGGCAAAGAGATTACCTCTAAGCTTCTTTGCCAGGCGCAGAACAGAGAAAATATTGAAATCTGCGAATATATGACAATGGTGGATCTGATCTCAGAGGATAATATCTGCGGCGGCGTAGTTGTTATGGATGAAAAGGATGAAATTTATGAGGTGCGCGCGCCGTATGTAGTTCTTGCCTGCGGCGGCCTTGGGGGACTTTATAAAAATTCTACAAACTTTCCTCATATTACCGGAGACGCTCTTGGGATTGCCATGAAACATCAGATCCTGCTGGAACATCTGGACTACATACAGATCCATCCCACTACCCTTTATTCTAAAAAGAAGGGCAGAAGGTTTTTGATCTCTGAATCAGTTCGAGGAGAAGGCGCCCGTCTTTATGACAAAAACGGACAGCGTTTTACCAATGAACTGCAGCCCAGAGATCTTTTGAGCCAGGCTATTTTTGCCCAGATGGAAAAGCAGGATACGGAATATGTATGGGAAGACATGCGGCCTTTGGGAGAAAATGCGATTTTGAAGCACTTTCCCAATATTTTTAAGCGCTGCCTGGAGGAAGGATATGACGTCCGAAAAGAACCGATCCCTGTAGTGCCGGCCCAGCATTATTTTATGGGCGGGATCAAGGTGGATCTGGGAAGTAGAACCTCCATGGAAGGATTGTATGCCTGCGGAGAAACAAGCTGCAACGGCGTACACGGAAAAAACCGTCTTGCCAGCAATTCCCTTTTGGAATCTCTGGTATTTGCAAGAAGGGCGGCGGACGATATATTATTTGGAAAGAAACCAGGACCATGCCGTGCAGGAGCTGTTGATCGGAAACAATATGAAGACAGAGAATCCCTGATGGCAGGATACAGGAAGAACGTATTAAACGAGATTGAAAGGATGAAAAAAAGTCATGAATGAAATTACATTAAAAATGCAGGCAGATGAGCTGATCATGATGGCTCTGAGAGAGGATATTACAAGCGAGGACGTTTCCACTAATGCGGTAATGCCAGAGGAGCAGAAGGGAAGCGTGGATCTTATTGCAAAGGAAGACGGAGTGATGGCGGGTCTTCCTGTTTATGCAAGAGTTTTTACACTTCTTGACAATAAGACAGAGGTAGAGTTTTTCTGCAAAGACGGCGACCAGGTAAAAAAAGGCCAGCTTCTTGCAAAGGTAACAGGAGATATCCGGGTTCTTCTTTCCGGGGAGAGGGTTGCCCTTAACTATTTGCAGAGAATGAGTGGGATCGCTACCTATACAAGAGAGGTGGCAGGTCTTCTTGAAGGAAGCGGGATCACTCTCCTTGATACAAGAAAGACAACGCCCAACTGCCGTGTTTTTGAAAAATATGCCGTACGGGTAGGCGGAGGCTGCAACCACCGCTATAACCTTTCTGACGGCGTTCTTTTAAAGGACAATCATATTGGAGCTGCAGGAAGCGTATCAAAGGCTGTTGCTATGGCAAAGGCATATGCGCCTTTTGTACGTAAGATTGAAATTGAAGTGGAAACCCTGGAGCAGGTAAAGGAAGCCGTAGAGGCAGGCGCGGATATTATCATGCTGGATAATATGACGCCGGAGCAGATGAAGGAAGCCGTAAAACTGGTTAATGGACGGGCAGAGACAGAATGCTCAGGAAACGTAACAAAAGAAAATATCGAAAAGATCCGTGAGGTGGGCGTAGATTATGTTTCCAGCGGAGCCCTTACTCATTCCGCGCCGATCCTTGATATTTCCATGAAAAACCTTCACAGGATCTGAGAGGAGGCATAGTATGAATACCTCTGAGAGGAGGAAGGAGATTCTTAAGATTCTCCATGGAGCAGATCTTCCGGTTGCTGCCAGGGAGCTTGCCGCCAGGTTTGGAGTGAGCCGTCAGGTGATCGTCCAGGACATGGCGGTGATCCGGGCGTCAACCCCGGGCATACTTTCTACCACAAAGGGCTATGCAATACAGCAGGAGACAAGCTGTACAAGAGAATTTAAGGTGCGCCACAGACAGGAGCAGGCGGCAGAAGAGCTGAACCTGATCGTGGACTGCGGCGGCCATGTGAAAAATATCAGTATCAGCCACCGGGTATACGGACGGGTGACAGCAGAAATGGATATCCGTTCCAGACAGGATGTGGCGGAGTTTGTAGAGGCTTTAAGCAGCAGTCATTCTACTGTTTTGAGCAGCGCCACTTCAGGATATCATTACCATCTGGTGGAGGCTTCCAGCCAGGAGAGGTTGGATCTTATTGGACAGCAGCTTGAAAAAGCAGGATTCCTGGCTCCTTTACAGCCCTGGGAAAAGAAAGAAAAAGAGGAGAAACAATTATGAAGATCGCAGAGATACAGGAGGAAATCCTCCGTCTGAAAAAAGAAAAGAATATCTGTATTCTGGCACACGCTTATCAGGGACATGAGATTCTGGAAGTGGCAGACTACACAGGAGATTCCTATGGACTAAGCGTACAGGCTTCCAAAAGCGACTGTAGCGGCATGATCATGTGCGGCGTGAGGTTTATGGCAGAAACCTGTAAAATCTTAAGCCCGGACAAAAAAGTATGGCTTGCCAATTCCGGCGCAGGCTGTCCTATGGCGGAACAGCTTACTTTGGAAGGGCTTAGAAGCCTGAAAGCACAGTATCCAGGCTATGCGACTGTGGCGTATATCAACACTTCTTCTGAACTGAAGACGGAGTGCGACGTCTGCGTAACCTCCGCTTCAGCAGTGGAGATCTGTAAAAAACTGGATAATGATAAAATCCTTTTTATTCCTGATCCCAATCTGGGACGTTTTGTGGCAGACAAGCTTCCGGAAAAAGAATTTGTATTCTATAACGGTGGCTGTCCTCATCATGCGGCAGTTACCTTAGAGGAGACAAAAAAAGCAAAGGAAGCTCATCCTGACGCTCTGTTTCTGGTTCATCCAGAATGCAGACCTGAGGTGACAGAACAGGCAGACTATGTAGGCTCTACCACAGGGATCATGTCCTATGTGGAAAAATCAGAAGCGAAGGAATTTATCATTGGAACAGAAAACAGCATTGTGGAACATCTGCAGTTTGCTTACCCGGAGAAACGCTTTTATCCCCTTTCTGTTTCACTTAGCTGCCGGGACATGCGTGTAACAACTTTGATGGATATTTACCATTGTCTGAAAGGGGACGGCGGAGAAGAAATTATTCTTCCTGAAGAGGTTATGGAAGGCGCCAGACGCTGCATTACCCGGATGGTAGAGCTGGGATAAAGAAAAGCAAGAGGCGCAGGCCGAAAGATGAATGATCGAAATACTTCTTATTATGAATATTCTCTTTGGAAGCTTTACTGGAAATCAGGGCTGATCGGAGCGATCATCTGGGCGATTGCAGTGGTTGCTGTGTTTGTCATAGGGCTTTTCTGTCGTTATGAAACAAAGGAAGGGCTGAAGTTAATGGCATTTATGGCTGTTTTGGGGATTGTGATCCTTTATGCCTATCCCACAGCCTGTATGATTCGGACGCTGAAGCAGCAGGCGGCAACAGAAATCCGATGGAAAGACAGGAGAGAGTACGACGGAGAGGAAATGAAGCGAGAGTGGTATGTTTCTCTTGATGGAGGCGGATTTCTTCTTTACCATCGCAGCTATATCAAGAAAATCCTGCGCACAGTGAAGGAAGATGCAACAGATGGAGACGGCCATTCCAGGGGAAAGGTCTATGTGCTTTCTTTTGAAGATATTCAGGGAAAGATCCAAAAAATTAAATTTTCCAGTGGATCTATAGAAAAAGAGTTCCGAACCTGGTATAAAGGGGAAGAATAAAAAACGGTGAATAAAAAACTTTCCCAAAGAAGGTAAGTTGTAAAATGAAATTCGACAAGGGAAATTAATTCTCTTGCCGAATTTCTTTTTTGTTATAGAACTTTCAAACTTGATTTTATAATACTACGAAAGAGAAAGGCGTGCAAGAGTTTTCGTAAGCTCTTGTACGCTTATTTTTATAGGAGGTAAGAATGAATACGATGGAAAAAGCGGATAAGCAGATTCACGAATTAGAAGATAATTATGGCGTTTTCCGGCATCGCTGGGCGGAAGAAGATGGAGAACGAAAAGCATTTGTTCTTATTTATGATGAGATTTTAAAATCCTACCAAATTATGAAAACAGTTGATAATGACTATATCTGGAAGGCATTTGATACACAGATAAAAAAGGACAAAATCATCATGAAACGTATCTGTAGGCAGTATTCTCCTGCAGAGCTATCAAGAAAGCCGCATAAAAGATTAACCTACAGCGATAGAGAAATAATAGAAAGGATGCTTAATCGAGGGGAAAGGATTGTAGATATTGCAGAAAAAATAGGAGTGGACCGAACTACTGTTTACAACGAAATCCATCGCTGTGGAGGAACACAAGAGAACTATAATGCACGAGAGGTACAGGAAAAGATACTTAAGAAAACAGCAGGGGATTTTTTTTGATCAAAAAGAAAGGTAGCATGAAATTCACTTAATTAGTATAGAAAGAAGAAAATGGAAAAATCATACGATTGTCCAATTAAGGGAGGGAGAAGAGTGGAAAAAAGATCAGACCGAACTTATCAAATTATTTTAAGATTTGACAAAAATAGTGAAAGTGATATGCAAGTCTATGAAATGCTACAAAAACGGGATAAACGAAAGTATCCTCGGTACGCAGATTTTTTTTGTGATGCTGTACTTGGACGGCATATTCAGGAAAGTGCAGAACGGCCAGCAACATGCCAGGATATCCGGGAACTGTTGGAGGAGTATCTGGGCAGAAATAATCCAGTGAATATTCCGGGGAGATAAGCATGGGCGGTGGACGCAATGGAAACAAAAGAAATAAGACGCAAGCTCCTGTACAAAGATTATTCCAGTGCAGGGGATGATGAGCATATCCAATACGTGATTTCCAACAGAGAACTCATCCGAAGTCAATTTTTAAGTTTGTATGATGATATATATGCAGACATTGAGACTAACGATGAAATATTGCAACGTCTGGCTTTGCGGTCAGTGAGTTACAGTTCTGTAAATTCCCAAGGTGCACAGATTGACGGAATATACAGATTGATTGAGCAAAAAAAGAATGAGAAACACAGACAAATCATGGAGCTATATGACGAAGTGGGTCGCCTGGAAGCTTATGAAGAACATGTTAATTTGATCTGGAGATGCCAAAGACAGTTACCGGAAGAATTAAGAGAAGTTCTGGACAGTCTGTTGATAAAAAAGGTGAGCTGGAAAAAGTTTGCCAGATCACATCAGTATAGCGAAAGCACAGTTTCAAGACTGAGGAAAAAAGCGTTTTCACAGATAAGATCCCATTACGAGGAACTTTATCAGAGAGCCTTATAAATATATATATAATAATATAATTATATAATTATATACTTTATATGCGCGTAAGGGAAAACTCATAACTACTGTAAAATCAATGGTTTTCGACATTTATGATACATCAGAAAAGTAACATTTTGATACACGAAAAATAACATTTTGATAGTCCAAAAATAACATTTTGATACACGATTAGTGAAAAAGAGACTATAAATATAGCTTTCAACGGGGTGAAAAATAACAAATTGATAGTGGATAACTGAGCAAGGATGAGTTGTCCACATTTTATCCACATACTTATCCACAAAAGAAGGGATTGATATATCAAAATGTTATTTTTAGGATAACGAAAGAAGAATAAGGCCGAAAGGGCTAAGGTGTATGCTGCGAAGCATGAAGAATCAAAGATGGCACAGCAGGATATGCGAATATTCTGCTTGATTACCAGAAATCACAGGTAAATTCAGTGTCAATGGAGTAGGAATGCTGGCGCAGCCCTTGCCATTGATACTGAATACAGCCTGTGATAGCCAGTGTTTAGCTGTTTAGGAGGGTAGTAAACAAAATTTCAGGGAAAACCCTGAGTAAAAATGATATGCTGTGCAGGAGAAATGCTGCATGGAGGAAAGGATGACAATGAGTACAGAAAATATCTTAACAAACTATGAAATGAATGCCCGTTGGGGAAGACATACTGTAAAAGCAACACTGCAATTTGAAGATTATACAGGGCATATGTATGTACTGGTAGATGGAAACTGTAAAGGCCGTGATATCCTGACAACAGTGGATTTTTGGGAGGAAATGCAAGTGTATGAGAATAACTGCCAATTCACTGGTGACATTGAGAATGATTTATATTCAGTGACCCTCAGTAATCCTGACGGAAAAAAGAGAACACTGACAGGTAGTGGGAAGGAAATGAATGAACTCTTGGTAGCTGTTGAAATTGTAGGGTTCAGAAGAAAAGAGTGGTAAAAAGTGCTATAAACAGCACATGAAGAGAGAAAACAAGGAAAACAAAGGATGGAAAAAGCAATCGACAAAATCAGGACAGATTATCCGGTAGTCATGCACAATAACCTCATATGGGCCCAGGAAAAGCTGACATTGGCGGCAACAAAACTTTTACGATTTTTGATCATGCAGGTTTTGTACGAGGATACAGAGTTTTCCGTTTGCCATTTAAGTGCTGCACAGTTTAGTGAAGCATGTGGTATAAGTCGAAGCAATGTCTATCGGGATGCAGAGAAGATCTGCGAAGAACTGATGAAGGGTGTTCTTACGATACGTGATTCAAAAGGCACAGCTTCCTGGCACTGTAAGGAGGAGACATGGAAGAAATTCCAGTATGTTTCCAAGGCAAGTTATAGTAGTGGGAAATTCTGCCTGCAGCTGCATGATGATCTCAGGCCATATCTTCTCCAGCTTAAGAACCTGTATACGACTTATTATTATTCGGACATTATGTGCATGAAATCGACTTTTTCAATTCGGATCTATGAAATGCTCCGGTGCGGTATGATGGATGGATCACGGTCGTCTATTGATACAATCCATGAGGTTGATATTTATTGCAATGATGTGATCCGGGCCTGCAGCATAGGCGAAAAATATAATACTTCCATGTTGCGGAGCAGGGTGATTGAAAGAGCGATTGAAGAAATCAATTCAAATACAGGATATTGCATTCTCCCGATTCGAAAGGAAGACTACATCAAAAAAGCAAACAGGATTGTTGGATATCGTCTGCGTATCGTGAGTGCATATTCCCCGGAAGGTAGAAAATATTTGGGACAGATTACATCTGCCAATAAAAAAAGGAGAGTTTAACATGAATAAAGTCATACTTGCCGGGAGATTGACAAGAGACCCGGAGACTGGAGTTCGAGAGCGGGAGGGAAAAGAAATTACATATTCCCGCTATACACTTGCAGTGACGGAATACCATGGACAGCCAGAATTTATCCCCTGTGTGTCATTCCAGAAAAACGCAGCATTTGCAAACAAGTATTTCAGGAAAGGAATGCGTGTGCTAGTAGAGGGACGGATTCACCGGGAAAGTTTCACAGGCGAGGATGGAACGACAATCAGGGTTTTCAGTGTAATTGTACAGAACCAAGAATTTGCCGATGGAAAGAATGGAGGAAATTCTGAGAGAAATACAGAAAATGAAGAAGATAAATTTATGGAGATATCAGAGGATGCCCTGGCAGAAATGCCCTTCAGCTAAAAGGAAAGAGTAGGCATCAATTCACCTATATACTGAAATTTTCTTTGTAGGAAGGGGAGTGGGAAATGTTAAAACAAACGGAAAGTGGAAGGAGAAAGGTAATAGAGAATAGAAACATACGGAAGCTGAACGAGGTTCTGGCAGGTGTGGAATTAACAAAATCTGAAGAAAAGACTTTGATATGGATTGCTGGATATGAGGCAGATTCCGTAGATAATCTGCTGTCAGTTATAGAAAAAGCTGCCCGGGTACGGGCAGACAATATGCATTGTATGAAATGTTGCTCTGGCAGAAATGCCATTCAATTCAATGAAGGATTCAATTCGGAGAAAACAGATTGAAGCGGTGTAAAAAAAATGGTATATTAAGGGCAGAAAACATGTTGGAAGGATATAAAAACAGGAGAAAAAAACATGGATATAACAGGGATTTTAAAACCGGAAGAACTGCCTTTTTATGTACCGCAAGATTTAGAATATGCAATTAATGAACTTTTGGCTGCATGGGATCGGGATGAAAAGGATCTTCTGGACTGCTATCTGGATGAAGTCCAGGCGGCAGCAAGAAGTGTCAACGAGAAAAATGATGCCTGGGTGAGAAGTTATTATGTGTTGGGAGGATGGAAGAAGCAGAGTGCAAAAGTTAATTGACTTTGATCATGTGAAAATACTTAGAAAGAAGAAAAAGAAAAGTCCAAAGATAAAAAGACGTCATAAAATTATATTGTGATATTCTTTATACAAGCCCTGGATGGATAGTGTCCAGGGCCTGTTTTGTTATTAAAGATGCCTTTTGAAGGATTGTATTAAAAAAAATACAATTTGGAGTAGTTGAGAGTAGTTGGGAGTAGTTGAGAGTAGTTGTATGAAAGTAGACAGCGATTTTAAGGTGTGATATATTATACTTGCAGAAATTGAAAAGAGGAGTGCTGAAAAGCAGAGGAAATCTGGAATAAGAAATTTGTCCAGATAATTCCCTGCTTTTTTTGTACCCATTTTGCGGTAGAAGGAGGTATGGCTTATGGACAAATAAAATGTAAAAGAAACCTGTGTCAGAAATGACACACAGTAAAATGAAAAGGAGGACAACATGAAACAGGCGTTAAAAAAGGTGACATCTATTACACTTGCCTTATGTATGCTGCTGTCTGGAAGTTGCATAGTGGTGCAGGGAGCAGATGGATTGGAAGAAACAACAGCACATGCGGAAAATTCTGGAACTGAATCAGCCGCCTTTGCAGAAACTGACAGCAAGATAGCGGAAGGAGAGGTGAACGGGGAACCGGGAGAAATAGTACAGGACCCAGATATACCGGACACCTATACGGTTCATATACCCATATCTGAAGAGTACGTCTTAAAATATGATGAAACAAAACTTAATACAGAAAAAACAACTGACGCCTCAAAGGATATATACCTAGATTATGCTGTAGAGGAAACTGTAGCCGTGGAAATTATTCCGGTGGATGTACAGAGCCTATTGGAAGTAAACGCATTTACAGGGACTATAGATGCTCCTGACGCAGTAGAACATACATATGAAAATGGAACATTGAGTTTTATTATGCCAAAGGCCGATACGGAGATACAGATTACAGTAACTGCAGATTCTATGGAAGAGTTGGAGCCGACTGTCCCAGTGACCCCAATGCCTACAGAAATTCCAGAAAAAGAGGAAACGGAAACAACACCGCCCGTTCCTACGCTGATGCCGGAGGATATGGAGCAGATGGAAGAAATTGCAGAACAGTTTGTACGTGAACAAAACAATCTGACGGATCAGGACAGCTTGGATGAGATTACTATAGAAAAATCAGATAAAACAGGTGTCTATGAGATTACGCTGACATTCGTATCTGATGACGGAACGATATCTCAGCCAGTCAGAAAAGAAACGGTATGGCTGTATGATATTGGGGAAATCAATTATGATCAAATTGGATATGGAAATGGTTCCGGCGGCAGGACACATCATTTTCGGGTATCCTGGGCTTTTGAAGGAAGCCATCGCTTTGAGGCGTTTTGTATTGAGCCAGACAAACCTATGCCGGAGACAGGGGAGTATACAGCAACGGAGCTGAACGTTTCTGATGATGTTGCCAAAGCGCTTTACTATGGCTACGGAGGAACTGCAGGCCAAGGTGGTGCAGGTTGGGATGAATTTAGGAATATGACGGAAGATCAGCAGTATGTGATTACCCATGCTGCGGCAGCTTACCTGTACACAAAATCTGAGGAATGTGCTTTTGCCGGATTAAACAGTATGGCTATTGAACTTGCAAAGGAATTTATCAGTTTTTCAGGGAGCCAGGACAACATCCCGGATCCTTCCGTAGATTTCCTTTTAAATGACAGTGACGGAGAAAGTATTAACTTTATTCAGACAGGAAAAACCTTAAAAGCATCCATAAGCGGTTCTGTACAGACCTCTCCTACCGTTTATCTGGAGTGTGCCCCAATGAATACCGTTACTATTTATCCTCCGGTAAATATTACATATCATGAATTGAATAACCAACAGCGCGTTATTCAGGGAACTGGAGATACAGCAGTCACGATTCCAGCCGGAACAAGATTTTATTTTACAGCCCCACTAAATTATGATAAGAAAGATTATACGACAAAAGGCATGAGAGGGGATGTAGTCACAAAAAAATTGGCTGCTTATAAGATCAGTAACGGCGGAGCATCCCAGGATATGGCGGTTATGTTTGATGAAGGAACTGTCCCGGATAATCTTGCCAGTTTAAAAGTAGAATGGATGATACAGGGACAGATTAAAATTTCCATGAAGGATAAAGATACGGGAAAGAATGTACCCTTTTCCAGTGCCTGCAGTTTTAAAGATGCTGAGTACCAGATTTTTTCGGACAAGGATATGACAAAACTTGCGGCTACACTGACTACTGAGGATAATGGTGAAGCACTTTCAGAGATGCTGCCATCTGGAATATATTATGTGAAAGCAAGCAAGGCGCCTATCGGCTATGAGACGGACGATACTGTTTATACAGCAAACATAGATTCTTCGTCTGGGGTAACGGTAATTCCAGAAGTACAGGTAAAGCGAGCCAATGTTTCCATTATGAAATACCTGGATAAAAATATGACAGAATCGGAGCTCCAGCAGATTTACAAGGACGGGCTGCTGGCAGGAATCCAATTCCGATTCACCTATGTAGACGGATCATATGTGGATGTTACAACAGACAGATATGGATGGGCAAGTACAGCAACGGGAGAACATGGAGAGACTGACGGGCTTGCCTATGGCAAATGGATACTTACAGAATTAAATCCCCCGGAAGGATATGAAGGCATAGATCCTGCAGAACTTATGATTGACGGGGAGGAAAAAGATATCAAATATGTCTGCTATAATAAACAGATTGCAGCATATCTTAAAATCCTCAAGAAGGATTCGGTAACTGGCAACATGGTAAAACAGTCTCCGGCCAAATTCCAGATCCTTAACAAAGAAGGGAAAGCAGTTTCCATGCAGGATCCAAATAATTTTGGTGAAATCACAGATGTTTTTTCTACGGATAAAAATGGGGTGATTTATTTACCACAGCAGTTGGAAGCAGGAACCTATACTCTTGTTGAGATAGAAGCTCCAGAGGGATATGTGAAAGCAGAGCCTATTGAGTTTAAGATTACATCAGCTCAAAGCTATGATGATCCCGTGGTTCTTGAATGTCATGATACTCCTCAAACGGGCAAGCTCAAGGTGATCCAGACAGATACAGGAACCGGAGACGTGATTGGAACAGGCTTCCAGTATGAAGTGAAAGTCCTGGAGGATATTCTGGATGGAAGTGGGGAAGTACGTACAGGAAGGAATGCCAGAGGAGAAATAGTGCCTCTTATATCAGGAACGGTTGTTGATTATCTGACCACAGGGGAAGACAGCACAGCCATTAGTAAAGAGCTGTATACAGGAAGTTATGTGATTACAAATACGGCCAGTGCGGAGCATTACAGTAAAAACAAGCAGGAATATCCTGTTACACTTACGCCGGACCAGACGGCAGAAGCTGTTACAGCGGAAGTAAAAGTTACAAACGAAAAGACTGCTTTTGGACTTATTAAGACAGATTCCACACAGGATAAGATATTGGAGGGTATTACTTTCCATATCAGCTCAGATAAGGATAAAGAAGGCGGGAACTATGTAACAGATCAGAATGGTAAAATCTATATGACAGATCTGTTTCATGATACAACCTATTATATCCAGGAAAAAGCAACGATTCCGGGCTATAACCTTGATTCTACAGTATACGAATTTCATGTGGACGAATATGGCATGATCAGTGGGCAGTCGGTTTATGAGATGAAACTGACAAATCAGCCAAATATCCTTGAGATTTCCAAGAAAGATATCAGCCAGAAGAAGGAGCTTCCGGGAGCTACCCTGGTTGTTTATGATAGCACTGGAAAAGAGGTAGAAAAATGGGTATCCAAAGAAAATCCCCATGTGATTAAGGGACTCCCGGCAGGAGATTATGTTCTTCATGAGGAGAGCGCACCGGAACGATACTCCCTAGCGGAGGATATTGAATTTACATTATCAGATAGTCTGCAGGTGGAGCATGTGGTCATGTATGATGATCTGATTTCTATTGAGGTTTCTAAGGTAGATACTACGGATGGGAAGGAACTGGCGGGCGCTGAGCTGTCCATTATGGATTCCGATGGAAAAGAAATTGAACACTGGACTTCGACTGATGAACCCCATAAGCTGAATTTAGCTGCAGGCGTCTATACTCTGACAGAGACTCATGCACCAGATAAATATGCCACAGCGGATAGCCTCCGTTTTGAGGTGACATCTGAAAATACCATTCAAAAGGTTGTCATGAAGGACTCGCCTATACAGGTTGAAATTTCAAAACAGGATCTTACAAACAAGGAGGAATTAAAGGGGGCGCATCTGAAGATAGAAACACTGGATGGGGAAATGGTAGAAGAATGGACTTCAACAAAAGAACCTCACAGGTTGAACCTTCCTGTTGGAAAATACGTTTTGACCGAAATTTCTGCACCAAAGGGTTACGATGTGGCAGAAAGCATGAAATTTGAAGTAGCAGATACTGCAGAAATACAGAAGGTGGTTATGTTTGATAAACCTACGGATGGAAAAACAAACCTGACAGGAAAGAAGAATACAACAACCATATCTTCCGGTGGAGGAACTGCCCAGTCTATGTCATCCGGCCAGCCTGCGGCATCCGGTCATAGTAAATCCACCACAGCATCTCCTGTTAAGACAGGAGACGAAACTCCAATCGGAAAGTATATATTGCTTGCGCTTCTCTCTGCGTCGGTAATTTTGGCAGCAATTTGTTTTGATAAATATGCTATACGAAAAAACAAACATTCTAATAAGAAAAACAGATAATAAGAAAATTACCGGGCTTTCATAGGACGTGTCAGAAATGGCACGTTTTTTATGTGCCCGGAAATGAAGTAGAGGAGTAGATAAACGTGAAAAATACAAAGAAATTGAAAGTCATGAAAAAAATGAAAGAGATATGCTCTGTTGTGGCTGGAACTGTAACGGGATGTTTGTTTCCAGTAAAACAGGTTAGTGCGGCTGATTCTGTTGTATCTGGTGTAAATAATCTGACTTCCCTGGTAACAACAATTATAGCGGCAGTGGGGACAGTTGTGTTAGCACAGGGAATCTGGGATTTTGCGTCTGCTTACAGAAGTCACGATTCTGGAACGCAGACTCAGGCCATCCGTGGCATTGTATCCGGTCTGATCATGATTTCAGCCAGCGCAGTAATTTCCCTTATCCGGGGTTAAAAAATGAAAATGGTAAAAAGGACAGGGAGGTGAAAAAAGTGGGATTTATTGATGATGCCATGACAAAAATAGGAGAAACATTAGTAAATGTCGGGGAAACTGCTTTGGATGCAGGTTTAAGTGTCTGGAAACAATGTTCCCGTGTTGTACTGCAGTATACGACACAGGATCCCACGTCGATGTCTGCTATTTGGAGCAACATTTCAGGCATTTATAATATGTTTCTGGGTGTCGGAGCCTCCCTGATGGTTTTTTATTTTGTTGTGGGATGGCTAAACGAATCCATTGATATCAAGAGAAACTTTACTACAGACGCATTATTCCGTTTTTTCATCCGGCTTTCGATTACTGCCGCGGCCCTGACAAATGGTATGACTTTTATTATGGGATGTATGAGGGTATCTGCTGTTATGGCAGGGCAGGTTGGGATGATTATTACGGACAGTTACAGCGCAGATGGTATTTTTGACTCTCTTACAGAGGGGCTGGAAAGCGGGGAACTTATGAAGATTGGGATTCTTTGCATGATCGCAGGGCTGCTTGGATGTGCAATTATTATCGTCTGTGGCGTTTCCATTATCCTGAGTGTATTGAGCCGTTTTTTTAAGATTTTTATGTGTATTCCTTTTGGCCCGCCTGCGATTGCCAGTTTTGCCGGAGGCCGAGAGCTTTCCCAGAGTGCTGCAGCATGGTTGAAAACCTTTCTGGCGTACTGCCTGGAGGTGGTGGTCATTGCAATGGCTCTGATGCTAGCCTTTTCCTTTTTTGCGGGACGAGCTCAGTTTCTCCCGGAATCATCAAAGGGATTTGGAGCTGTACTGATCAAGCTGGTCAACGTATTCCTTCCTATGGTTACAGCCGTAAGCTGTGTGAAAGGAGCAGAGGGAATCCTGCGCCGGACGTTGGGATTATAAGAATGGAGGTTAAAAAAGTGAACATACCAATGAATAAAAATATGGATGAATACAAAGACGATTTTTATAAAGGTATGGATGCAAAACAGGTAGGTTTTGCAGTGCTGGTCATTTTGATGGGAGGCGGTGCATTTCTGGCCGCCCAGTACATTTTTCATGTGCCGCAGCTATTGTCTGTATATGTAGCCATGGTCTTTGCCGCTCCGCCTGCAGTAGTAGGTTTTATTCCGGTTTATGATATGCCTATGTTAAAATTTCTCGCAGTCCGACGGAAGGTAATTGATAATTCTTTGTTGGTTTACGATTCTGAATATCTGATACAGGTGGATAAGACAGAAAAAACAGATCTTCAAAAGAAAAGAAAAAATGTCGAAAAGGGCAGAAAGGTATATTTTGATGAAAAGGAAGAGGGAATGGAAGGGGGTGGATATCTTTGAGTTATGCAAAATCAGCCATGCAAGCCTGTAAGGCGTTAAGCGTTCCTATTTATGAAACCCCTAAGACTGTCCAACAGGCCATTCCAATTTATAAAATTGCTGAGGATGGGATCTTTCTGCTGGAAAAGAAAAAGGAAGGGGAAGATAAACGTTTTGATAAAGCCTATCGTTTTGATGATGCTAATTATTCATTAAAAAATGAAGAAGAGCAGGAAGAGTTTTTAAAGCTTTATTGTCAATTTTTAAATTCCATGAATGTATCATTTAAACTCTGTATTATGAACAACAACCGTGATATGGAGGAAATGGTAAAAAATGTATATGTTCATACGGCTGACCCTAACTTTGAAGAACTTGCAGACGACATTAATGCCAACATTGAGAATAAGATACGGGAAGGCCGGAATGGTATTGACCAGGTGAAAATTTTTGTAATTACCTGTGAACGCCAGAATATTGATTATGCCCGGGATTTCTTCCGAACGATCGAAGCAAATCTAAAGGCAAATTTTAACCGTATGGGAAGCCGCCTCACACCTTTAAATGCTACAGAACGTCTTCGGTATCTCCATTGCTTTTATCGGTTGGGAAAGGAGGAAGAATTTGATTTTGATTTCCATGAGGCAGTAAAGACAAGAAGAGATTGGAGAAATGCAATCTGCAATACCTTTATCCGGGAACACGCGGACGCTGCAGGTCGATTTGATGGAAAAACGATGGAGATGGACGGCCGCTTTATACGTGTGTTGTTTATACGAAAATTTCCAAACAGTGTGAATGATGAGTTTATAAAAATGCTTACATCGGTTTCATACCATACAGTTATCACTCTGGATATAGCTCCTATCCCTCAGGAAGTGGCGACCAAGCGGTTGTTTGATCTTTATATGTCCACAGAACGTTCCATAGAGAAACAGCAGGAACAGCGTAACCGGGCTCGTGCTTATTCCTCAGACATTAGCTATGAAAAACGGAAAGAGAAAGAGGAAATCGAAAGTTACCTGGATCTGATGAATGATAATGATGAAAGATTGTTTTACCTCGGCGGATATGTAGTGGTTTCCGCAGATTCTATGGAAGAGTTGGAGGCGAATGTTCTGTCCTTGACGACTACGGCAGCAAATTACAGTGTGGGGCTGGAACCAGCATGGTTTCGACAAAAGGAGGCACTGGATACGGCACTTCCGATCGGATGCAGGTTCTGTGATACTATGCGCCCGGTTTTTACCCAGCCGTTATGTGCATTTACCCCTTTCAATGTGCAAGAATTGTATCATCCCGGAGGAATCTATCTAGGGATTAACCAGGTGTCAAAAAATATTATTATGGGCGACCGTCTGAAATTAATGAACCCACATGGGTTTGTATTAGGACAGACCGGAGGTGGAAAAGGCTATGATGTAAAAAGTGAAATGATACAAATACGGCTACGAAGAGGGGATATGGAAGATTTGATTGTAATTGATCCCCAGAATGAATATGTTTCGATTGCCGACGCACTGAAAGGGACATTTATTGATGTTTCTGCATCCTCAGCGAACAGCATCAATCCCCTGGATGCAGAAACGTTGGAAAACTTTCACTCGGAGGAAGCATTTGTTGGAGATAAAACGGAATTAATGTTAGGCATATCGGAACAAATTCTTAAGCATGAAATTACCATGGGACAAAAATCCATTGTTGGCCGCTGTGTCCAACTGGTATATAAAGACTATTTTGAAAACAGAAAAAAACAGTCTCCTACCATGGAGGATTTCTACCGGATTTTAAAGGAACAGCCAGAAATAGAGGCAAAGGATCTGAAGCTTGCGTTTGAATTGTTCGTTGAGGGCTCTTTAAATTACTTCGCAAAGCAAACAAATGTAGATACCAGCAGACATTTTATTGTGTATGGAATACAGAATCTAGGCGGAGATCTTTCCAGTGTGGGTCAGCTTGTTATTTTGGAGAGCATCCGAGCCAGGATTGCCAGAAATTATAAAAGGGGAATCACTACACGGCTTTATATTGATGAGTTCCATAATCTGGCACAAGGGTATAGTTTAAAATTTCTGCAAAAATTGTGGAAGGAAGCAAGAAAATACGGCGGTGTGATCACAGGCATTACCCAGAACATTGTTGACCTCTTAGAAACGGCAGAGGTACAGAAAATGTTGGGAAATTCCCAGTATCTCTCTTTGTTAAACATGGGAGAAAATGAAATTAATATTTTGGGAAGTGTTTTGGGGTTGAATGATGAAACGCTGGAATATCTCCGTGGAGCAGAGCAGGGCTGCGGAATCCTGCGTTTTGGTGATAATACGTATATTCCCCGGGCTAATCAGATACCAAAAGGAAGCAAGATCTACGAGCTTTTTAATACGAACTTCCAGGAAACGAAGGCTACGAAAATTCGAAAACGAGAGCTGAAAAAGGAATTTGACCTCTTGCCGAAGGAACGGCAGGCAGAGGCTCTTAAAGAGGAGATTTCCCGACAGAAGCTGGATGTGAAAAAGATGCCCGAAACTGGAGAATAAGTGCATGGAAATACGGAAAACAGAAGGACAAAGAGACATTGAAAAACAGGACATTGACATTCGGAAAGTTGCTCATACGCTTTCTGGCGTCAAAAGGAGCGGACGCGCCGGAATGGCTGTGACTAGATTTTCAGGAAAGGCACTCCGCTTTGGCTGTGACCAGGTGAAAAATGGACTACGTTCAAAAGACACCCGTGTACAGTTAAAACTTCTGTCTCCAGAGCAGCGGCGCCAGTGGAACTCTTATTCCCACCGGAAACAAAATAAGATTTTGGAAAATGTTTCTGCAGTTGTAGAAAAGGAAGAAAAAAAACAACTCCTTACCAGGACAAAAGGAATCCCAGAGGGGAAGGATATTCGGGAAGCGCCTTTAAAAAGGGAATTGGTGCGCTTAGCGAAAGAAGAGCGTTTTGACGTAAAAATTCCTGTAGGGAAAACCGGAAGGGAAATGCAAAAGAACTTTGCCAGGGGAAATTTTGAAACGGTTACTTATTACACGGAGAATCCGGCAAAAGGGTTAAAGAAAGCCCATAGACTTAAGAATGCGGTGTATCGGCAGGTCAAAAGAGAAAAGCTCCGTGGAAAATACATATTTATGAAAAATTTTGCGGTGGAACTCCAGAAAGAAGAACGTTTCCAGAGGATCAAAATAGAAGAATGGAAAAATGATGAGATCTCTTTTCAGGAAATGAACGATGCTGACCTTAAATCTCATGTCGGATATGCAACCCTTCCGATACGCATAAAGGTAAAACATAAGATTGAAGAATTTTTCATCAGGATTATCCGGGCATCAGTAGAAAAGGTAAAGAACCTGTTAATCCTGGCACTTCCTGTATTGGTTCCGCTGCTGATTTTTGTCATGCTGTTCCTGGCATTAATGCCAACCACTATGGGCGGTGAATACCGGGGAATTGCTCATGTATCGGCTGCTGTAGAATTTTACAGACCTTATTTGGAAAAATACGCCGCACTTTATCCTGGAATGGAGAACCTGGTAGATCTGATGCTGGCAATGATCATGCAGGAAGCTGGAGGTGAAAGCTGGATCGGAACCATGGATGGGGATATCATGCAGTCTAGCGAGAGTGCCGGATATCCTGGCCCAGGATATCTGACAGGAGAGGCAAGTATTGCCCAAGGAGTGAAATATCTTGCTACAGAGGTATTTAACAGAGCTGGGCTTCTGGAGGATCCTTATAACATGGATAAGACAAAGCTTGCCCTGCAGGGATATAACTATGGTGCGGGATATATTCCCTGGGCATTGAATAATTATGGGGGGTATACAGAAGAAAATGCGGCAGTCTTTTCTGACATGATGGCAGCAAAGCTGGGATGGGGAGCTTACGGAGATAAACTGTATGTTCCTCATGTACTCCGGTATTATTCTATTTCCTGGGACGGTGCAGCTGGATCCGTGTCTACTTCAGCCATTACTCATGCAGAGACTAAGGCAAAGTTGGAAGAACTTGCATCTTCCTGGCCGGGAGACATAGAAGAAGGGCGAAAGAATATTATTACAAAGGGCTGCACCCTGGTAGGGTATACCACCTACGATATGTACGGAGAAGATACCCGGTCAGGTAAGGACTGGCCGAGTACACTGGACTGTTCCAGCTTTGTAGCCTGGGCTTATCAAAAATGCGGATATACAGATGTACCTTATTGGTCTACAACAGGCACTTTTTTAAGTTCCCCTAATTTCCGGCAGATCAGCAGCTCCGAGTTGAAACCGGGAGATATCGGATTGATTAACTGGGTAGGCTCCGGGGGAAGCAACCATGTGGGGATTTTTGTAGGACGAGACAGTTCCGGGACTCCTATGTGGCTTCATTGTACGTCCCATTCCTGTTCGGGATCTTCGGTAACAAACGGTCCCCGGATCAGTTATTATAGTTCTTTTTCGCTGTTTTTCAGGTATACGGGCTTTCATTAATAAATAATCAGGAAAAAAAGGAGGAATAGAATGAAAAAAGGTATATGGATTGCAATAAGCGTCTGCCTTGTGTGTTCCCTTGGATTGAATGCTTACAGCATATACAGTATTCGGGATATGGATATCAAATATCAGAAAAAAATAAAAGAACTGGATGATATGAAAAGCCTTTTAGAGGATTATAAAGGGCAGCTCCGGGAAAAGGAGCTCCAGTTAGAAGAAGCGGATAAAACCGGAAAAACAGAAGAGCTGAAACCAAATACCCAAGGACAGAAAAATAATTACATATTTGAGGGTTTTGAGGTGGTTTATTCTGCTTTTTCTACCCAGGAGCAGATTGACATGGTGAAGGAGGCAGTGACAGAAGCCTTAAAAACATCAGAGTATAAGAGTATTCAGAAAGTGAGCCTTTCCGCCTATACCAGATATGACCAGGATAAATTCCTGGAATATACATATGCAAGGCTGGATGACAAGGCTGTTATGGAAATTGCTTACAGCATCCGATATGGAACTGCAACAGTATCTATTTCGGATATTAGTCAGAAGGATCTAACGGAAATGGAAAAATATGGAACTACTGTAACAGAACCAGGAGAAGAAACCGTGGTAGCTCCGACAGGAGGAGGGAAATATGAAGGCGAGTAAAAAGCTGAAATATATCCTGATCTTGATCTTGATTGTAATGTTGTCTTTGGCAGGTCCCTGGGGGTTTGGGAAAATGGAGCAATATTTCCTGGATCAAATTCAAAAGGAGTCGCAGCAAGAAAATGATTATGGGAAAAATGAAGAGATGGATAAGCAGGTCAGAAATGACATTGAAGTTATGGAGAAAGATTAGGAGGAGATTACGTGAGTAGTTATTATAAGAAGCAGAAACTGTTTTTTGCCTGTCTGATCGCAGGCATCCTGCTTTTTGTTGTAGTGGTCTGTGGTGTGTTTTTTATGCGCAGCGGCGGACCGGGGGCAGCAAAAGAGGAGAAAAAATATACGGTGACTGTTTACAAATCCCAGGATGGTCTTGTAACAGCGGCTGATGAAAAACAAAAAGCAGAAGACGATGAAACAAAACTGATCCTTAAAGTGGCTGCTGGGGAAAATGTAGGTTTAGATGTAAAAGCGAACGAAGGAAAAGTATTTTCACGGGCAGATGTAACAGATGCCAATGCCCTGACATTGACCACCAGTGAGAATAGTCAGGCGGATGGTGAAGAGCGGATCAGCTTTACCATGCCGAAATCCAATGTGACAGTAAATATTTTTTATCTTTCCGACTTAGGAGAGGAATCTTCAGATCTGACACCAACCCTTTCAGGTATAGAGATATTTGGACTTACAGAGGCAATCAGGAATAGTTATGACGGACATTTTGATCAGGAGGAATTTGTCCAGGCTGTCATCTCCTGGTTTGGAATCAGCAATGCAGTAAGCGAATACCACAATGTATATAAACTTACCTTTCTGGAAGAGGAATATGATACCGGATCTTCTGATTCTGTAGCGAATTACTTTTACTTTAATGATGATCAGGATTGGAAAATCCTGTCGGTTTATGATATTCCTTCCCACAGTTATACATTTACAGATATCAGAAAAAAGGCGCAAGAGGATGCAGCTCAGAAGGCAAAGATGGAAGAGGAAGAAAGGCAGAGACAGGCTCAGTTAGCACTTACAGTGACGCCGATGCCTACCGGAGCACCTGTGTCAGATCCGGCTGCGCCTGTGCTGCAGGAAAATAATGGAAATGGTTATACCGGAGCTGCAGAAAATACCCAGCCTCAGCAGATAACAGTGGAATCTACGTTTGATATTGTGGACGTATCAACGGTATTCCTACAGTATGTTGGAGGTGAGGAGATTTTTTATAATACAGTATCAGATTATGTGTTTGGGAAGGGGCTTACCGGGACCATTACAGGAACATTTACGGAGTATACCATAGATCCTGAAAAGGAACAGGCATCATTCATTATTTCAATGAGTACAGGGGCAGCCATCCAGGGAACTTATTCTAAGGATTCCGGGAATTTTCAGCTAAATGGACTGTAACTGTAAGGGAGGCAAATATGGCGAAGAAGCAAAAACTATATCCACAAGAAGAAAGAAAAAAGGATGAGGAAAAACATAACAGGGAGGAAATGACACATACACAAAGAGAACTGGAAGATATTTCCGGGAAATTCATAGAAAATACTGCAGAACGTCATTGGGAGCAGACTGATCCTTATGAGAAAAAGAAGAAAGCCCAGTGTAGAAAAAACAGAAAATATCACGAAGTTGTTCTTGTTATTACGTCTGTTCTGATTGGATTTGGAGCTGTGGCTGGACTGGGATATCAGATTGGTTCCAATAGTACCGAAAAGATATATGTGGGGCAAGTCCGGGCGGGGCATAAGATCAATACAGATATGAACAGCGAAGTGGAGCGTCTGAAGGAAGAAAACAGGGATTACAAGGAGCAGATCAATAAACTGGAACAGCAGCTTGCCGAAGCCAGCCGGCAAGACACTCAAACTGACATGGAGGTGCATAACGATCTTTCTGAACCGGTACAGGAAAATTCTGGTAGAGATTCCGGCGGGATGCTACAGCCGGAAGAAACACCGTCAGAACCACAGAAAACGCCGATTACGCCCACGCCAACAGAACAGGAAGGAAATACTATTCCAACGGCTCCAGAAACGGTTTATGACCCTTCTACGCTGTCTGTAAATGATATCCCAAATTCCCTGTTAGATTATCTTGGAGACCCGGAAAAACTGAGAAGTAAGTTATATGATTACCTGCAGAGAGAGGGATATAGGGATGTAACTTCCTGTACAGTGGGATATGACTATACTTGTGATACTCAAAGTGGGATTGTAAGCTTTGTTATCATCCTGGATAACATCAACCATACAACCGTGACAGGGGAATATGATCCCAGATATGGAAGTTATTCCTTTTCTAAGTAAGGAGACCAGCTATGGATGAAACACTAATAGAAAAAATCAGTTTTGAATATGAAAAATTTAAACGTAGTAAAATCTGCCAGGCAAAAGAAAATATTTTTGCCTCCAGCTATGAGGTAGAAACGAAAAAAAGAATTTATCGTTATCTGACGGAGCAGAAATCCCTTCCGGGAGAGGAAATCCTTCTTACAGTTCCCTTTCTTTTGGACAGCATTTATTTGGAAATGGAAAAGGATATGTTAAGCGGAGACGAAATGATCCGACAGTGTATTCAAAAGGTTATGGAGCAGCATCGGGAAACACAGCGTGTCATTCCTGACACGGAAAGGGGATTTTTATGCCAAAAGTAAATATTTATGACATCTTCCAGGCTAAGCTCATGGAACGGCTCCAACAGTCGATAGATTCTGGTGAGCCGTTTCAGTGGGTGAAACCCTGGAAATATGGTGTAAATTATTCCTGCAGCTATTTTACCCCGAAAAAGCCGTTTGCATTTCTTAATCAAATGCTTCTGGAGCCGGGAGAGTATCTGACTTTTTCCAGGATACAAGAGCTTCATAGGGAGAACCCGGAGATAAAAATAAAAAAAGGCGCAAGGCAGTGTCAGGTATTTCAATATTATCCGGTGTTCCGAAAAGAAAAAGACGGATCCCTTACATTAGATAAAGATGGAAAACCCGTGATTCAACATTTTTCTTTTCGATATACCAATGAGTACCATATTTCAGATCTGGAAGGACTGGAAAGCCATTTTAAGTACGAGGCTTATGAACATCAGATATCTGAGGACACCAAGCTGGCTGATGAAGTTATTGAGGCGTACTGCAGAGAACATCAGGTACAGGTATGTGTAAGGGAAGGAAGTTCACGGGCTTTTTACAGAAAAGGAGACCATTCTATTTCTCTTCCAGAGAAAAATCAGTTTCCGAACATTGCAGAATATTATTCTACGGTATTTCATGAATTGGGACACAGTACCATGAAGGAAAACAGCCGTGAAGACCTGAGCTATGCGCAGGAGGAACTGGTGGCAGAAATCACAGCCTCTACCCTTTGCGGGATGTTCCATTTGGAAAACAGGGAGTCTGGGGAGAATTATGTGGCCTATTTAAGAGGCTGGCTGAAGCATGTCAAAGAGGAAAATCCCAAAGCTCTGGTGTCGGCCTGCTATGCGGCACAAAAAGCAAGCGACCTGATACTTGGGAGCAATAAAATATTTTTAGAAGAAAGAAACCGGGCAGGACTGGAAGATGGCTGGGAGAAGGAGGTGGAAAAGAAAGCAGATTTCCATAAGCAGGCGAATATCAAAACGGAACAGCAGAAAAAGAGGCAGCGCAGCCAGAGAGGAAGGTAAGAATGAAAGAACCGGAAGAGCTTGACATGGTGGAAGCAGATGGAGAGATCCTGCTTTTTATGCAGTATGTCCAAGGTGAAATTGATGCAGACGAATATCTCCAGGAATTAATGGAATATGATCGGAGGCGGGAAGAATACCTCCGAAGTCAAGGATTATTGGGAAAATGAAGGAGAGAAAACAAAATGGAAAATAAGACAGTAAGAGAAAAAAAGACACAAAAAAATATAAAGAGGATAGGATTGTACGTTTCAAAAATGAATCAGCTTATACAAAAAGGAAAGAAAGGGGATGTGAAAAATGGGTGAAACTTTTCGAGTGGAAATGGATCTTCCGGAATATGAATCCATGCGGCCGTATCTGCAGGTGTGTATGTATGATCCAAAATATCCAGAAAGAATCCCAGCTTGTCTTACAGACCGGAAGGGAGATTTTGGAATTTATTATACGATCCGGTTTGGAACGGCGGGGGAAGAGATTATCCAGATTCCGATAACGGAGACGATGCTTCAAAGATGGCAGATCAGCAAAGAGCAGCTCCACAAGGACGCCATGGATGCAGGCCGGAATCATGGACCTGTTTTTACTTCGGGAGAAAATATGATCTCATCCCTGCTTTTTAAGAAGAAACCAGAAAATTATTTTGATACTGGATTGGACAAACTGGATCCAATGGAACCCATGTATTGTCTGACGAACCAGGAGGGGATATTCGGAGCTTCCCTGATTTTGGATGATGCTTTGTTGGAGAGGATTGGAACAATACTAAAAAGTGATTATTATGTGCTGCCATCATCCGTACATGAAGTAATGATCGTTCCCAAAAATTCTATGATAAATTTGGAAGATATAAAGAATATGGTACATGAAATTAACGAAGCGGAGGTTCCTGAAGAAATACGGCTGCCAGAGAACATCCAGGTTTATGACAGAAGGGAACGGAAATTAGAAAATGCTCTGGAGCATGAAAATAAAATTCAAAAACCGGAAAGGAGTAAGAAAAAAGAGAAAAAAAGATAACCGTAACTTATAGTTAAAAAGCTTACAATAACCAAAACAAATGCTGGAGCTTTCCGATATCCCCAACCCGGAAAGTCTCCAGCAAAAATGCAAAGCAGGAAAATGGATTCTGAAAAAACGTCTCTGCCGTGTAGAACCAAAGGACAGGACAGGGACGTTTCTTCAGAAAGAAAATAGGTGAAAAGAAGATGGGAAACTGGTATAATAAAAAAAAGGAATATTTTTAAATATCTGTTGGTATTATTTTTGTCGGATGCCAGAAACTGATTTAATAAAATATGAAAATTTGATGAAAGAAAGAAGGGAACATGTATGGCGTACAGCAGACATAGAATTTCCATGAACCAGGCAGTAAAAAAACTGCAAGAGGAATTTTCGGGGTATGTAAAAGAAATTTATTTATACGGAAGCTGTGCAAGAGGGGAGCAGAAGTTTGGCTCCGACGTGGATCTTCTTGTAAAGGTGGAGAAGGATACCTCTCCCCGGATTCTAAGAAAAATGAGGGTAGAGGTGATGCCGGAACAACTGGATCTCCCAGATGTAGAATTGAAATTTTTTATCGGACCGGAGTTCAGTGAAAGTTACCGATTTAATGAGAATATAAAAAAGGAGGGAAGACTGATTTGGAAAAAAGACTGAGTTATTTTGACCTTGCGGAAAATGATTATCAGTTTCTTTTAAAAGACAGGAAGGAAGGGCGGATTGGAAATTTAATGTGTTCTGCAGCTCAAAATATCTGTGAAAGGTATCTGAAGCATATGATCGATATTTCAGTGTCAGAAGTCGATACTACCCGTATCTTGCAGACACATTCCCTGAAGGCTCTCCGGCGGTTTATGCAGGAATATGTGCCGGAATTTAAGGGAGACTGGAGAACCATCCTGCAGGCAGACGGATATTATTTTTCTGCTAGGTATCCTGGAGACACAGCATTTTTAGTCGGAAAAGAAGATGTGGATGATTGCTGGGAAGCTGTAGAAGAATCCCGATCCGCAACGCTTATTTTTTTAAAAGAGCGGGAATACGGGAAAACGCCCGTAGATCAGGAAGAACCAGAAATGATACAGGAAAAGGATTTTTCCTGTGAGCCGTTAAAGCCAGAAAAGAAAAAATTAAGATCCAGATAAAAGGATAAGGACACCGCATGACCGGATTCCAAATAGACAGGAAGAACGTCAGGAAGGTGTCCTTTTTCATAATCGGATATAAGAAAAAAGGGATTATTGCTAAAATTCAAAAGTAAGAAAAATAAGAATGGATAAAAAGAGAAATCTCATTTCAGGAGATAAAGAAAATTTCTATTTTGTTTTTTCCCCGGACTATAATTTTTAAAATCTAGGTAGTCTGAAAAAAGAAAAAATGCAATAAGGTAATTGATCCAAAACCGAATGTAGAAGATTGTTAGAAAAGAAAAAGTGAAGGAACGGAAATTTTACAGATAGCAAAATGATAACAGGGTTATCAAATGACTATTTTTGGGATGATGAACAAGCATCCATGCTATAAATGTGCTATCTTTGTGATAGCCAAAAGATAACGCAGTTATCAAATGATTATCATTTTGCTATCAAACGGTTATCCCTGATAGCCTACCGCTATCATTTGGATAGCCGTTTGATATTATCAGGAGGGGTTCCAGGGGAGTTTCCCTGGCAAGATGCGTTTGTCATACAAATGCGTATCTTGCCATTGCAAAGCAATGTCTTTTCGCAGGAAACCAAAAGAAAGCAGGGAAAAGTTATCAAACAGTTATCCGGGATATCAAAAAAGTATCAAAAAGATAACGCAAAATTATCCAGAAAAAAGAGACAACCAGGAAAAAGAGGGATAAACAGGTATGGTAGTAGAAAAAAAGAGAAAGGTGCGAAAGGAAAAATGCGAATTTCGTTGTACGGAAGCTGAAAAAAAAGAGATTATGGAAGCTGCAAAAAAATGCGGTCTTCCTTCTTCTGAATTTCTCAGAAGAAAGGTTTTCCAAAAATCAGAAAAAGATCTGGCTGCTTCCATTCAAATTGAAAAAATGTTAAAGGATTTGGACTGTAAATTGTCTAAGATCGGTGTGAACATTAATCAGATTGCCCGTATGTGTAATTCGAAAAAATTTGTTTCCAGAGCAGAGGGAGAAGAGATAAAAAAATATATGAATTTAGTTTCTTATTATTTCAGTGAACTGCTTACGGCGGTGTTAAATACAAAGGGATCAGGAAATGGAGAAGCCGGAAATGGCAATTACAAAATTACTGAGGATTAAAGAAACTGCGGGAGGCAATCCGGCAGCACATCTAAAAAATAATATTATGTATATCTGCAACCCAATAAAAACTGAGGGAGGGTTCCTCATCGGGGGAAATGCAGGAACAGATCCTGAAAATATTTATAGGCGTATCATATGGAATAAAAAGTTCTGGGGAAAAGAAAGCGGATCCCAGGCTTTTCACTATATGCTTAGCCTTCCGCCGGAGACACCTGTCAGTGCGGAAAAAATGATGCAGATTGCGGAGGAATTTTGTGAAGAGTTATTCGGGGAAGAGTATTATCATGTGATCGCTGTCCATACGGATAAGGAGCATATGCACGCACATATTACTTTTGATTCTGTTTCCATGATTACAGGTTTGAAGTTTCACTCACCAAAGAAAGACTGGGAACACAGGATACAGCCGATTACAGACCGCCTTTGTAAAAAATACCATCTTCCTGCATTGAGTTACGAACCAAATCAAACACAAGGAATTTCGCATCAGGAATGGGAAAGAAAAGTGAAAATGGAAGATGGAAGCAACCAAAACCGCTATGGATGGAAGGATATTATTCGGGACGATATTGATGAAGCGATTTCCCATTCAGAAACGTATGAGGAATTTTTGTCTTACCTGGAGGAACAGAAATATCAGATCCGTGACGGAAAATATTTATCCCTACGGCCTTATGGGAGAGAGCGATCCCTGCGGAGCTATCGACTGGGGAAAGGGTATGGGAAAGAAGAAATATTTGTACGGCTAAAAGGAAAAAAACAGGAACAGAAAATTAAGATTCAGTCAAAAACTTATGGTGATAAAATTTATATCATGAAAATTTTACGGCTTCAGCTTTTGCGTACCAGGAATTTTTCTCTGACACCTTATCAAAGACAGTTTTTTCGGCGATGGCAGAATACTTATTTTATTCGGAAACCATGTTTTACGAATACCTGGAAATACAAAAAAGATATTTTACAGGTACATAAAATTGCAGAACAGCTATCATATATTTTAGATCATGACATTAAAACAAAAAATGACTTGCAGTCCAGGAGAAAAATTGTGGAAACACAAATTGCCCAGCTAGATGTTTTTCGGGGAGCAGAGAATACGAAAATATACAGAGGTGAATTGTTTGATCTTATAAAAGATTTCCTGCAGACAGAAGAGATGTTAAATAAATTCCCGAGTAACTCCCGTCAGGATCTGAAAGCTGTGCTTAAGGAGCTCCAAGGAAAAATAGAGCTTATCATGCCTATGGAAAAGGCAAGACAGGTATATACAGAATCTCAGGATAACGTAAAACTCTACCGAAAAGAAATAAAAAATATGAAAGAAGAATTAAAGCTGATCGATCAAATAGAAGAAAGCAAGTTTAAAGAGCCGGAAAGAAAAGAAAGCCAGATTGATGGACAAATGGGAAAGAAAAATTCCCTAAAAAAGGAAAAACGGATATAAATATATTCCTGAATGATGATAGGAGGAAAATATAAAGTGGCGACAAAAGGAACCTGGAAGGACCCGGCAAAGATTCTTCCTGATGAAATAACAAAAAAACGGATGGAAGAGATCCTGAATCATTATCCAGTCCTGGAGCAACAGGGCTATGAACATTCTAAAGAACAGCTGTATTGGATGCTGCAATGGCAGTTCAATAACGATACTGTGAATATGCTGTTATCTTCGGGGGCGTCTTCACAAGATATGGATTTTCTAAGGCTCATCATTTTTCTGATGGGCTCTTCTTATGTCCGGGATAATTACATGAACAAAGATTTTTGTTATGAGGAAGTAATAACAAAAGTCCGAAAGGATCTTGCTGCAGGTGATGCCGGAGAACTTCTCCAAAAATTAGAGAATTTGGAGGAGCAAAGAGCGAAACTGGAAGCAAGCTATGAGATGGATATGAAATTTCTCCGTCAGAAATTTGATTCTGATAAAAATTTATTTGAAAAAGATCTTACACATGCCATGGAAATGAACAGAATCAAAGAAGACTTTCACATGAAAGAGAAGGGAAAGCTAATGGAAGAGCTTGCTGAACTGAGGAAAGAGAAAGAGGAATATTCAGTCAGATTAAAATATCTGGAAGCAGAAAATAGCAGAATCAGGGAAATCCATCATGACCAAGAAAAAAATATGAAAACGGGATTTCCTATGGAAATTCCGAAAACCAGAAAAGGATTCTGGTTTTCGGAACTGCGCAGAAGACAAAAGGACAAGAAGGAAAAAGACCTGATTTATGTCCGGGCGGTAAAGGATAACGGATATTCGATCGATCAACTGCAATTTTTAAAATTCGCTACAGAATCCGGGATCACCTTATCAGAATTGGAAACTTTGGCAAATCCAAAAATCCCTCTGGCAAGGATGAAACTATTATGCAAACTCTTCTTTTCCAGACATGGGATTGAGCAACCTTTCCCGGAAGAGGAAAATGAGGATGAATCGGAAAATGCTTCAGATTCTGACCATAAAATAACCAGTTTTTCAGAAGAGAATGAAAAGGACGAAAGAGAGGATGTAAATGAAGAATGAAACAGCAGAACAGGATAGCTTTAAAGAAAATCTGGAGAGCCTGATCCATGCCAATGAAACGATAGTGAAAAGCTATCAGGAAAAGACTGCAGAACTGATAACATTCATCAGGACAGCGGGACTGGAAAAAGAGTTTCAGAAATTCCAGGGGAAAGGGAAAAGTCGTGGAAAATAGCAGATGGGAAGCAGATATGAAACTGATAAATAACGGCGGCAGTCTCGTTGCAGTGGGAAAAGTAACCTTGGATCGTGTAATTGTAATTCAACAGGTGAAAATTATCCAAGGAGAAAATGGATTATTTGTATCCCTGCCGCGACAGTCTGTCCATAGGAAAGAAAAGGCAGAATGGCATAACATTTTAACTATACTGACAGAGCAGGCCAGAGAGGACATGGAAAGAGCTGTCATGGAAAGTATGAAAAAGGAGCTTTTAAGAAACACTGCCCCGGTTTCAAAGCTGCAGGTAAAAATTACAGAGATACCGAAAGAAAGCTGTTTAAAGGCATTTGCGACGGTTCATTATGATAATATCCTGACTATTCAGGGAATACGGATTATGGAGTCCAATGGAAAGCGCTGGGTGTCTATGCCCAAGCAGAAGAGCGGAGCAGGGTATCAGGATCTTTTATTTTTGTCCACACCACTTTCCCGACAGAGCTTTGATTCCCAGATCCTGGATATGTATGAAAGGCAAAGGGAACAGCAGAGAAAAAAATATGGACAGTAAAAAGCAGATAAGGAGAGGTTATGGAAGATGGAATTACAGTAAGAGATGTAGCTGAGATCCTGTCAGTTACCATGCAGGCAGGAGAAAAGCTGATAACGACAGGTTTCCGAATTATAGAAGGAACATCTGTTATGGCGGCAAAAATGATGAATACGCTATACCTATCAAAATGGAAAGGTAAAACCTCTTTGAACAGGTTCCGGGCGATCAAAGGGGAAGAAATGCAGTTCATGTGTATTTACACAGAAGAACCGGAGAGATTGAAGGAAATATTTAAGGAAATGGAAAAGCATGGTATTTTGACAGCAAGGCTCCCGGATCTATGCACTGGTGATGGAACCATTCAATTTGTATATTCTCCAAGTGATGCCTCAAAGATGGAAGCATTTTTGATCAATCATAGTAAAGGAAAAAATCAAATGATCAAGATAGAGCCAACTACAGCGTCGGCGTATCATCGAAGCGGCATCCGTGACGGAAATCCAACACCGGAGTTGAGCGCACTGGAAAATTCTGCAGAAAAAGCCATAAAAAAGGGAAAGATAACGGGCCAGGAGCGGTTAGCCCTTCCGGGGCCGGACCATAAGACAATCTCTGTGGAAAAAACTTCTGTGCTTTGGTCGCACAGCCGACTGATGGCCTTGTCTGTTCCAGGACAGAAGGAAGCTCTGCTGATCGGAAAGGAGGATGTAAAAGAATCCGATGGGAAAAATCTGGATATAACCATCCGATCGGAGGAATACTACCAGGTACTTGATAAACTTACAGGAGAATTGTCTATGCAAAGGGGAGAAGCTCTTTTAGGGCAGATGGTGCAGCCGACTGTAGCGCAGAAAAAGGAACAGCTCCAGGAACAGTTAAACACTGTAAATAAGGATTTAGGAAAGGTAACAAGAATTACGATTCATGAAAAAATGTTCCTGGAAAAATTTGATCCGTCAAAAGAGACGTTCCGTACCAGGATCCCATATACCCAAGATATTGTAACGATCCCTACCAGACATTGCCGATTAATGAACGAAGGAAAGATTTTGGAAGTATATCTTTATGACCATATGGATTATATAGTGGATAGGCGGAATGGAGAAATCCAGTGTTCTGGTGTGGAACTGCGGAGAAATTATGATGATAAGAGCCGGGAACAGAACCAAAAGAGGGTTCCATATGGAAAGAGCAAAAAAACAGTGCAGAGCCATCAGGGGAATACTGCTGGACAAATCCATACAGAGAAGAGAAAAAGAGAGAAAACCCCAGTAAGAAAACGATAAGATATGAGAGTGAGGAAAATGTAACGATGGATGAAAACAAACTGGAAGCAAAGCTGAAAGCAAAACAGGCACAGATGGAAAAGAATAAGGAAGAGATTGTGGGATTGAAGAAGAAATTATCGGATGTTCGGAAAAAGAAACTCCTTCGGGAAAGACAGGAGCAGGAAGCGAAGCTGCTTCGGATCGTCCGAAAGCTTCGTCCGGCACTGGAAAGAGTGTACGGTTCATCCTTTTTTCAAAAGCCGGAAACAGAGATAGAAGGAATCCTCCTGAAACTCCTGCCAAAGGAAACAGGAACGCTTCCCACAGAGGAACCCCGGGATCTGGGAACGCGCCCTATGCCAGATACCGGGACAGATCCTTTTCAGAATCCAAATTATGAGGTGATGGAACATGCCACAGGATGGGAATAACCGAAAACCTAACTATTTCCAGTTCCTTTTGCTACTTCTTATTTTCTTGTATGTGGGCTATGCAGTGGGTGGCGTTGGGAGAAGCGGAATACGTATTTCGGATGTAAATGGTACTGCAGACAGAATCCTTTATCATTTGAAACATCCTTTCCAGATTCCCAGAACAGAGATTACCCTGCAGTGCATGGGGCTGGCAGCAATGGGCTGGATGATCCTTTTTGCAAACCACATTGCTAATCTGAGAAATTATATTTCCGGCCGGGAATACGGATCAGCACGTTGGGCGTCCACAAAAGAAGTGAATAAAAAGATCTCAAATAAAAAAGAGCAGGAAAAAAATAAAATTTTGTCTGCCAATGTGCGTATGAGTGTAGACGACAGGAAAATTATGTTGAACCTAAACTGTCTGATCATCGGGGGCTCCGGAGCAGGAAAAACATTCTTTTATCTGCTTCCAAACGCATATCAGATGTATGCCTCCTACGTATTTACAGACGTAAAAGGAGAACTGCTCCGAGGGCTGGGCGGATATCTGAAAGAAAAGGGAAATTATACAATCCGTGTTTTAAACTTAATTGATATGGAACGTTCAGACCATTATAACCCATTCCGCTATGTACACAGTGAACAGGATGTTATCAAGCTGATAACAAACCTGATCGCAAATACAACCAAAAAGAATACCACCAAGGGAGATCCTTTCTGGGAGAATGCAGAAATCATGCTGCTCCAGGGGATCTTTTTATATGTTTGGATGGAGTATCCCAAAGAAGGAAAGGCGGCGAGTTTCCGAGGGGTTATGGAGCTTTTAAATATGGCAGAGATACCGGAAGAGGAAGGGGCGCAGTCAGAGCTGGATCTGAAAATGAATCTCCTGGATTCAAAACATCCAGCCCGGATTGCTTATAACAAAATTCGGCGCGGAGCAGACGATACTGTCCGGTCGGTGATCCAGTCACTGAATGCCAGACTGGCCCTGTTTCAGAATGAGCAGATCTTGAAGCTTTTGGATGATGGGGAACCCCATATAGAAATGAAAGATATTGGAATGGGGGTAAGGGGGAATACGAAAAAGAAAACTGCTTTGTTTTGTATTATCCCGGATAATGATACTTCCTACTCATTTGTGATCGGGCTTTTATACACACAGCTTTTCCAGGAATTATATTATGCGGCAGACCATGCCTCTGGAGGACGTCTTCCAATCCCTGTATCTTTTAAGCTGGATGAATTTGCCAATGTCCCTCTGCCGGATGGATTCTGTAGCCTTTTAAGTACCATGCGAGGACGTGGCATATCCTGCGACATTATCATCCAGAATATGGCACAGATCAAGGAACTGTTTAAAGACCAATGGGAAACGATTCCGGGTAATTC
Organism: uncultured Blautia sp.; assembly: GCF_937880195.1. GTDB lineage: Bacteria > Bacillota > Clostridia > Lachnospirales > Lachnospiraceae > Blautia_A. Next base: position 110 of record NZ_CALFLA010000046.1, on the reverse strand, counting down.
CGATACTTTAATTTATCTGGGAGGAAATGAAGCAAGCACCCATAAGTATATTTCAGAACAGCTTGACAAATGGACGCCGGATAAGCGTACCACAGGAGAAAATCTGGGAG
>NZ_CALFLA010000045.1 GCF_937880195.1 uncultured Blautia sp. | reverse complement strand
TGAGGTTCTTTTTTATTCAATTGGCGCTTTTAATGAATTACAGGAATGCTCCTTCCTTCTTTCCCGTTTTATAATAATGAGTATCCAGAAGCTCTCCCGGTCCAGTCAGATGCGGACAATATATCTCCTCGTCTCCCTTATTTTCAAGATCTATATCATAATAACACATTCCGTTTTTCAGCTGATTTGCCACATGTACGGGAAGCTTCATACCGGTTAATCCACGTACCTCTATTGGCTCTTCTGATTCAAAAACAGCGCTCACCGCACGATTAAATCCAGATAATACACCGCTATAATCTGCAGATAAATAATACTTGCCAATCTCATCTCCTCTCAAGATCCACTGGACAGTTTTTGTCGTCTGCCCGGCGATTTCCGGAATCATAACCTCTGCGCTACTTTCTGTGTCCGCAGTAGTTTCCATAATTGAAAGTCCTTCTGGTACATTTAAAAAGACCCGGTTATCTGACAAGCTAAATTCTTTTGACGCGTTATTGATGATCGTAAGCTTTACATCAAAAAACTCTTTCAAAGCAGCTACGCCTATAGGAAGATCCAGATATGCTACAGAAACCATATCGCTTCCACTATTGCCTTCTCCGGTTCCTGGATAACTGCTTCCGCCTCCACCTCCGCTTCCTCCACCAGAAACTCCGCCTATAATTCCTGGTATCAATACACGATCGCCAGACGGGGTTCCAATAATTATCGGTTCTGAATCATTCCATCCGGTGGTTGGATTATAAATGATATCTGTCTGGATATCCTGCGTACCATACTGCAATTTCACATGCACTGTTACTATATACTGATTTTCCGGTTTACTAATATCAATTCCTGCAGCTATGATCTCTTCAAAGGTCATTTTATGTATTTCAAACTTTCCTTCTGCTATAGGCTGTTTCACCAATACCATTTGTATAGCTGTGGTTTTATTTACAGTGATAATAACCTCTTTTTTTACAGGAAGATATTCATTATTTCCTTTAATACATCCTACCGTGTATTTTCCAGCTTCCGCAGTAATAGTAACCAATCCGTTTATATCTGTTGTACGGATTACCTGATCTTCACTGCCAAGATCGAAGTACACATCTGCGCCGCTCAGTGGATTTCCCGCGCTGTCTGTAACCTTTACCTGTAGTTTTCCTGCCTGCCCTCTCTCCTTAACCGACACTGTCTTTTTCAGTTCTGCTGTATTTCCATCTTCATCTGTCACAGTCAGAACTATTGTATATGTTCCGGTTTCTGCATATTTATGGACTGCCTTTGCCGTATATACAGGATCTGTTCCGTCTCCAAAATCTATTTCATAAGAAATGATGCCAGTATTATCCGAAGACATTGATGCATCGAACAGATATTCCACGCCTTTTTCCATTGCAGTCTCACAGTTAAGAACCGGCTTGGGGACGCTTCTGTCTGGAAGAGTTACTGCCAAAGCAGCCTTAGATGAAATATTTCCAACAGCGTCTACTGCCTCTGCTTTATATTCCAGAACTGTCTTTTCTGCAGGAAGAGAAAGATCTTTCCATTTATATATTTTTTCTCCTGAAACTACAGCTTGCTGCGCACATAACTCCCATTTCTGACTTCCTTCCTGTCTTCTGTAAATTCGGAAACCTATCAGATCGTTTGGAAGCTCCGATTCCCAACTTACCTCTACTGCGCCATCCTTGTATTCTGCAGAAATCTGATTCAGCTTCGGCGCTATAAGATCAACCGTATACTGTACGGAAACTATACTGCTCTGATTACCGGCTGCATCCTCTGCCTGTGCCTGCAGCTCAACAATCTCTCCATCTTCAAGTTCCTTTATCGGCAGCTTTGTTTCCCCCTGAATGTTCCACTTACCTGCTTCAGAAAAAGTCTTCAGGTCTTTCCAGGATTCCTCTCCCTGCTTTCTCCACATAAGCTTAACAGAGGACAGCTCACTGTTATCTTTTGCAAGGACTCTTACCGTATCAAAAGAATCACTGATATAAGAGCCGTTTGAAGGATAAATGCTGACAATCTCCGGCTGCTGGTCATCTGCAAGCACGGAAGCAGTCACCTCTTTAGAGTGGTCACTGAGATTTCCCGCTTTGTCTTTTGCAGTCAGATAATAAGTATAGGAAACTCCTTCCTTTACCTTTCTGTCAATATAATTCAGCTGATAAAGAGAATCTGCCTCAAGCCGATAGGTTCCGCCGCTTTCTTTTTTATAAAGCTGATAGCCTGCCAGATCTGTTTCTTCACCCTGATCCCAGAAAATTTCTATACATCCGCTGCGGCCCTCAGCTTTTACTGATTCCGGTGCCAGCGGTGAAGTCCTGTCAATTCTGTACTGTACAAAAGGAGCGGTTTCTCCTGAATCACTCTGATTTTCTTTAAAATCCTTTGCCAGCACACAAACATATAAGGATCCTTCAGGATAATCTTTAAGAGACAGCTTGTAATCAGCATATACATTACTGCTTATATGACTGAACGTCTGAGTTTCTACAGTTGTCCAGGTTTCTTTGTCCAACGAAATCTGATATTCCAGCTGCGTGATTCCATAATCGTCTTCCGCCCGAACTGTAATCGGGATTTCCTGCGAAAAATCTCCCGGCTTTGGATTCAGTTCTGTAATCACCGGAGCTGTCTCATCCGCCTTTGTATGAAGAGTAATTCCCGACTGTGGTTCCACACCCCTATTTCCAAGAAGGTCATATCCAATCACCCGGTATGTATAATCCGTATCCGGTGTCAGTCCATAAAGATTGATACCCAGAGTTTTGTCAGCATCTCCTGCCTTTTTCCAGGTTCCATCTGACTGTAGTTCTTCTACCCGGAACCAGGAAATATCCTCATCCACCGGCTCTTTCCATGCCAGAACTGCAGTTGTGGAAGTAGTATTACATTTTGTTTCATCAAACTGAATTTCCGACGGTCCTACATTATCAATCTCACATGTATAGATTAAGGGATCGCTCTCATTTCCCTGAGCATCATAAGCAACTCCCTTGATCAGAAGTTCTCCCTGAGGGATTTCAGACGTATCATAAGTTGCACTGACAAAATCTGACTTTCCTGTCCGAATGCACTGCCAGCTTGCTCCTGCGTCTGTAGACACATAAATCTTTACTTCCGTTACATCAATGTTATCCTGAACCTGAACTCCAGTTGTTATTATCCCATTTACTCGTGTTCCGCTGGCCGGATACATTTTTATGATCTGAGGCTTTTCATGATCAGATTCTGGACTGGCAGCAGCAATTTCTGATGGAATACCTTCCTGTCCAAAATCATTAACTCCAGTTATATAATATTCATATTTTTTTCCGCCTTTTACAGATGTATCCGTGTAGGTCAATGTATTTCTGTCATTGATATACGCAAGAATATGAAAATCTTCATCTGCTTCTGCTTTTCTGTAAATGCGGTATCTGACAGTATCTATTTCAGCAGATATTCCCCAGCTAAGGACTATTTTATCTGTGTCCCCAATTGCAGTCAGTCCGGAAATCTGAGCAGGTCTTGTATTATCAACAATAATCTCATTTTGCAGCTCTGCTTTTTCTCCATCTGCATCTTTCAGAACAAAAACAACCTGATAGGTGTCCGGGCTGATGTCTGAAATATTCCAGTTTATCCGATAGCGTCCGATAGTTCCCTGATTAAAGGATGTATACTGCTTGGTTTCTCCAATTAGTATCCTGCGTCCACTGCTGTTAATATAATAAAAGCTGCCTGTTGCGTCTCGAAGATTTCCACTGTCTGCCACTTCTGCATAAATGGTATTTCTTGTTGTCCCAATCTTATTCAGTTCATTGTCTGTAAATATCCTTTTCACCTGCGGCAGCTTTGGCATTACTGTAAGCTTCGCAAACGAAGACTGGCTTCCATCTGATCTGGTACAGCAGATATAATAGGTATATTGATTTCCAGGTGTCAGATCCGTATCTGTATATCCGGCATCCTTTGTATCTCCAATAAAATATTCTTCTGTTTTTCCATTTCTGTACACCCGATATCCGGTAATTTTTTCATTATCAGAGGGTTTCCATTTCAACTGCACTGTATGACTGTATACTGCCTCTGCCCGCAAATTAGAGGGCGGAAGTTCTGACGTATTCGTAGACCATTCTATTGTTTCCGAAACACGATTTCCATATGCAGACTGATATACTTCCAGAGCGCCCTCTGGCACATAGATCTTTTCCAGAGATGGCATATGATTGAAAATACTATAGGATGAACTGAATACCTGCGGCGGCACATTTCCCCGGAAGGTCACTGTCTTTACTCCGCTCCAGTCATAAAACCCATGTCTTGATCCAGCGTCCGTATAGATGTAGCTGACGCTTTCTCCTATGACAAGGCTCTCCACATTCTTAAGTCCTGAAAAGGTACCAGTCTCAATCCGGGCTAACTTTCCTGGGATTTCCAGCTCTCCGCTAAGCCCGCTGCACCTAAAAAATGCATGGCTTCCCAGTTTTTCTAGGCTCTCCGGCAGCTCCAGCATTCCTTCCAGACCACTGCAACCGGAGAATGCGTCCCTTTCGATCTCTGTAAGGCCCTCAGGAAGGATCAAGCCCTTAATTCCCTCACATCCTGCAAATGTATTGTATTTTATCGTTTTCAATCCAGAAGGGATTTTCAGAGTCCCGCTAAGCCCGATACACCTAAAAAATGCATGGCTTCCCAGTTTTTCAAGGCTTTCCGGCAGCTACAGCATTCCTTCTAATCCGCTGCAGCCCATAAATGCGTAGCTTCCGATCTCTGTAAGGCCCTCGGGAAAAATAACAGAACTTATTACTGTATTATTCTCAAATGCGCTGCCTGCGATTTTAATAACCCCATCGGGTATCACAATATTTTTCTCAGTTCCTGTATATCCTGTAAGAATTCCGTTCTCAATTATAAAATCCGAAGAAACCGTCTGTATATTTTCTTCAACCTTCTCTTCTGCCACGTTTCCAACAAAAGAGTCTGTCTGACCATCACCGAACATATCCTCTGAAGCCTGAAAATCCTGAGTCTCCTCCGAGACAAAGCTTTCTGATTCCTCTTCCTGCATTTCTGGCAATTCCAGACTTTCTGACGTGCTATCTTCTTCCTGCTCTGAATCAAAAACCGGTATTTCCGCCGCCTCTATATTTTCCTCTGCGGCATTCTGTTCTTCTGATACAAACTCAAATTCTTCATCCCGGGCTTCTGGTATTTCAGTTTGTGCAAATGCAGTCTCTCCTTCATCTGTCTGCGCCAGAACCACATTCCGATCTGACAGATATCCTGCTTCATTAAATACCAAAAAAGACGCTGTTAAAAGCGCTATCAATCTTTTCCTTTTCATACGTTTACCCCCATGTATTCAAAGGTAGTGTCAAAAACTACCTGTTTTTTATTGTTTAAATTATTTAAAAACCTTG
>NZ_CALFLA010000044.1 GCF_937880195.1 uncultured Blautia sp. | reverse complement strand
ATGGGAATGAAGAAGAAACTTCTGAGCGCTGTATTATGTGGTGCAATGGTAGGAACAATGTTCGCTCCGGCAGCAACCGTACAGGCAGCCGATGACACACTGGTATACTGGTCCATGTGGGAGTCTACAGAGCCTCAGGGACAGGCTATCCAGGAAGCTGTTGACGCTTATACAGCAGAGACAGGCGTAAAGGTAGACCTTCAGTTTAAGGGACGTACCGGAAACCGTGAGGCTCTTCAGCCTGCACTGGACGGCGGTACACAGATCGATATTTTTGACGAGGATATTGACCGTGTAAACAGCATGTATGCAAAATATCTTCTGGATCTTGAGGATCTTGTAAAAGAGACAGGATATGAAGAAACAGCAATTCCTGGATTAATGGCAGCATGCCGTGACGCTGGTGGCGGCACACTGAAAACAATTCCTTATCAGCCGAACGTATTTGCATTCTTCTATAACAAAGACCTGTTTGAGCAGGCTGGCGTTGAGAAAGAGCCTACAACATGGGCAGAGTTCCTGGATGTATGCCAGAAGCTGAAAGACGCAGGAATCACACCAATGACTATGGATGACGCTTACGCTACATCCGTAATCGGATATCATCTTGCAAGACTGGTTGGCGAGGACAAGGTTGTAGAGATCGTTACAGAAGGAAAATGGGATGATCCGGCAGTTCTTCAGATGGCACAGGATATCGAAGAGCTTGCAAAGAACGGCTACTATTCTGAAATGGTTGGCTCCAACGTATGGCCGGCTGGACAGAACACAGAGCTTGCACTTGGCACAGCTGCTATGTATCTGAATGGTTCCTGGCTTCCAAACGAGGTTAAGGATATGGCTGGCGAAGACTTCAAATGGGGATGCTTCGCATATCCAGAACTTGAGAACGGCGCAAACGGAATCGAGACAAATAACTTCGGCGCACAGGTATTTGGTATCAACAAAGATACAAAGATGCCGAAAGAAGCATTTGACCTGGTTAAATTCATTACAACAGGCGAGTATGACGCAAAACTTGCTGAGATGTCTGTAGGTATCCCGGCAGATACAACAAACGCTGAGTGGCCGGCAATGGTTGAGTGTGCAAAACCGGTAATCGAGCAGAGCACAGGCCGTTTCACATGGGCAGCAGGCGTTGAGACAAACGTAGATATGACTCCTGTAATCAAAGAGAACTTCATCAAACTGATGGCAGGTTCCTTAACAGCAGACGAGTTTGTAGCAGCAATGCAGGATGCAGCAAAATAAGAATTAAGCAGAATGGAGATGGTGGCATCGTTTATACGCTGCCGCCATCTCTTCTTTTTGGGAAATAAAAGAGGAGGAAACGATATTGAAAAAAAATAAAACAATGATCGTAGCATTCCTGACACCGGCAGTTCTTCTGTTTCTGGGAATCTTTCTGTACCCGATCCTGAAGACCATCCTTATGAGCTTTTTCAAGATCGAGGGTGTTACTGACTCCATGAATCTCTGGAGTTTTGTAGGTCTGGAAAACTACACAAAACTGATCAATACAAGTCTTTTCCGTACAGCGTTTTTTAACCTTTTCCGTATCTGGTTTTTTGGCGGACTGATCGTTATGTCTCTGTCCCTGCTTTTTGCAGCAATCCTTACAAGCGGAATCCGCGGTAAGAAGTTTTTCCGTGCAGTGATCTACATGCCGAATATCGTAAGCGCCGTAGCGCTGGCAACCATGTGGCTGCAGTATGTATACAGCCCAAGATTCGGACTTCTGAAGAATTTCTTTTCTGCTCTTCATCTTGATGAGCTGGCTAAGACACAGTGGCTGGATAACGAGCATAAATTTATGGCTCTGCTTCTTGCTTACTGCTTTGGTATGGTAGGCTATCACATGCTGATCTGGCTTTCCGGCATTGAGAGGATCAGTCCTGAATATTATGAGGCGGCAACCATTGACGGCGCCAATAAGCTGGCGCAGTTCCGCTATATGACACTTCCTCTTCTTAAGGGCGTGTTTAAAACAAATATCACCATGTGGTCCGTAAGTTCTGTAGGATTCTTCGTATGGTCGCAGCTGTTCTCCAACGTAACGGCAGATACCCAGACCATTACGCCTTATGTATATATGTATATGCAGATCTTCGGCGGTGGAAATACAGTAACAGAGCGTAACTCTGGGCTTGGAGCAGCTATCGGCGTGCTTTTGAGTCTGTGCGTGGTATTGATCTTTACTGTATGTAACAAAGTAATTAAAGACGACGACTTAGAATTTTAGGAGGTGCTCGCTATGGCAAAAGAAAAAGAACCGCGCCGTCCGTTTAATCTGAAACAAGAGCTTAAGCTGGCACCGGGATATATTATTATTCTTTTGTGGGTGATTTTTACAATTGTGCTTTTGGGCTGGGTATTCTGCGCCAGTTTTTCTACTACGGCAGAAATCTTCCAGGGCAAAGCGCTGAAATTTGAAACAGGACTTCATTTTGAGAACTACGCAAAGGCATGGAACGGATCCGGTGTTGCAGGATTTTTTGGAAACTCTCTGCTTTATTCTGTGATTTCCTGTACCATATTGATTCTTGTGTGTGCTCCGGCAGCTTACGTACTGTCCAGATTTGAGTTTATTGCAAATAAATTCATCCAGACAAGCTTTGTATCTGCTATGGGCGTACCGGCGATCATGGTTGTTCTCCCTCTGTTCAGTATTATTTCCGGTATGGGAATTTTGAACAATATTCCTCTTGCAAAGGGAACACTGATCCTTTTGTATGTAGGAATCAATGTGCCGTATACAACGATTTTCCTGCTGACCTTTTTCAGTAATATTTCCAAGACTTATGAAGAGGCTGCGGCTATTGACGGCTGTCCTCCGATGAAGACTTTCTGGAAGATCATGTTTCCTATGGCGCAGTCCGGTATTGTAACAGTGACGATCTTTAACTTTATCAATATCTGGAACGAGTATTTCCTGTCTCTGATCTTTGCAAGTTCAGATGCTCTGAAACCAGTAGCGCCAGGTCTGTACGGAATGATCAACTCCATGAAGTACACAGGCGACTGGGCAGGTATGTTTGCAGCTGTTATTATTGTATTCCTTCCCACCTTTATCCTTTATGTCTTCCTGTCAGAGAAGATCATCGGCGGTGTTACAGGTGGAATTAAGGGCTGATAAAGAAAGGATAAATAATCATGAAAAAACCAGTATTAGTAGTTATGGCAGCAGGTATGGGAAGCCGTTACGGCGGTCTGAAACAGATTGATCCCATTGACAGCCAGGGTCATATCATTATGGACTTCTCCATTTATGATGCGGTGAAGGCTGGATTTGAAAAAGTTGTTTTCATCATCAAAAAGGAGAACGAAGCCACATTTAAAGAAGCTATCGGCGACCGTTTAAGCAAACAGATCCAGGTTGCATATGTATATCAGGATCTTCACAACATTCCAGAAGGATATGAAATCCCAGAGGGAAGAGTAAAACCATGGGGAACAGGCCATGCAGTATTAAGCTGCATCGACGAGATAGATGGTCCTTTTGCCGTGATCAATGCAGACGACTATTATGGAAGCCATGCCTTTAAAATGGCATACGATTATCTTGTTTCCAATCAGGACGAGGAAAATCTGTATCATTATATGATGGTTGGCTACAAACTGGAAAACACCCTTACAGAAAACGGCCATGTAGCCAGGGGCGTCTGCGTAACAGACCAGGAGGAGCGTCTTGTGAAGATCAATGAGCGGACTCACATCGAAAAGCATGGAGAGGGAACCGCTTATACAGAAGACGATGGAAAAACTTGGACTATGCTGCCTGAGGGAAGCACAGTGTCTATGAACATGTGGGGATTTTCTGCAAGCATTCTGAAAGAGCTGAAGGCACGTTTTGCAGACTTCCTTGACAAGAACCTTACCAGCAATCCATTGAAATGCGAATACTTCCTTCCCTTTGTTGTAGACGAACTTCTGCAGGAGAAAAAAGCCGATGTTAAGGTGCTGAAATCCGAAGACAGATGGTACGGCGTTACTTACAAAGAGGACAAACCGGTGGTAGTAGCAGCGATCCAGAACCTGAAGGACCAGGGACTTTACCCGCAGAACTTATGGGAGGAGAATAAGTAATCGTGAACAGCATCCAAAAAGAAGTAATCAGTAAATTTGACTTTCCGGGAGAGGTAGTGGAGTGTACTCCATACGGAAGCGGACACATCAATGATACATACCGTCTGACTGTTCATACGTCGGGCGGACAGGAGAAACGTTTTATCCTCCAGAGAATGAATAAGAGCATTTTCACAAAGCCGGTAGAATTAATGGAGAACGTAGGCGGAGTTACCTCCTGGCTGCGTAAAAAGATCCAGGAAAACGGCGGAGATGTGGAAAGAGAAACTCTGAACATTGTCAATGACAGAGATGGAAATCCCTATTATGTGGATTCAGAAGGAGAATACTGGAGAGTTTATCTTTTTATTGAGAATGCAACCAGCTTTGATATGGTAAAGGATGACGACGACTTTTACCAGAGCGCAGTTGCTTTTGGACACTTTCAGAGACTTCTTGCAGATTATCCGGCAGAAACCCTTCATGAGACTATTGTAAACTTCCACAATACAGTGGATCGTTTCAGCAAGTTTAAAGCTGCTGTAGAAGCAGACAGCGAAGGACGGGCGAAAGACGTGCAGGAGGAGATCCGTTTTGTTCTGGATCGGGAGGAGCTTGCCCATACTCTTTGCGATCTTCAGGATAAGGGAGAGATCCCTCTTCGCGTTACCCATAACGATACGAAGCTGAACAATATTATGATCGATGATGAGACCGGCAAGGCAATCTGCGTGATCGACCTCGATACAGTGATGCCTGGACTTTCTGTCAATGATTTTGGCGATTCTATCCGTTTCGGAGCAAGCACCGGCGCAGAGGATGAACAGGATCTCAGTAAGATATCCTGTGACCTTCACCTGTATGAGGTTTACACAAAAGGATTTATTGAGGGATGCGGAGGCGCTCTTACAGATATAGAGCTGGATATGCTGCCTATGGGCGCTATCCTTATGACTTTTGAGTGCGGTATGCGTTTCCTGACAGATTATCTGGAAGGAGATCACTATTTCAAGATTCACAGAGAAGGACATAATCTGGACCGCTGCCGTACACAGTTTAAACTTGTGGCAGATATGGAGCAGAAGCTTTCCCAGATGAAAACTATTGTAGAAAAATACAGGTAGTGATATACTGTGGACGTGGCAATGAATTTCTGATGTTCAGAAGAGGAGGACAAGATTATGGCAATTTTAGTTACAGGCGGCGCCGGCTATATCGGAAGCCATACAGTTGTAGAACTGCAGAATGCAGGCTATGAGGTTGTTGTTGTGGATAATTTAAGCAATTCCAGCGAAAAGAGTCTGGAACGTGTGGAAAAGATCACAGGCAAACCGGTAAAATTCTACAAGGCGGATATTCTTGACAGAGAAGCGCTGTCAGAGATTTTTGAAAAAGAACAGATTGATTCCTGTATTCATTTTGCAGGACTGAAGGCTGTTGGTGAATCTGTGGCAAAACCCTGGGAATATTATGAAAATAATATTGCCGGAACTCTTACTCTTGTAGACGTAATGAGAAAGCATGGCGTAAAAAATATTATTTTCTCTTCTTCTGCAACAGTTTATGGGGATCCTGCAATGATCCCGATTACAGAAGAATGCCCGAAGGGACAGTGTACCAACCCTTACGGATGGACAAAATCCATGCTGGAGCAGATCTTAAGCGATATCCAGAAAGCAGACCCGGAATGGAATGTAGTTCTTCTCCGTTACTTTAACCCCATCGGAGCTCATAAGAGCGGAACCATTGGAGAGAATCCAAACGGTATTCCAAATAACCTGATGCCTTATGTAACACAGGTTGCAGTTGGCAAATTAAAAGAGTTGGGTGTTTTCGGTAATGATTATGACACTCCGGACGGAACAGGCGTGAGAGATTATATCCATGTGGTGGATCTTGCAAAAGGCCATGTAAAGGCTCTTAAAAAGATTGAGGATAAATCAGGGCTGAACATATATAATCTGGGAACAGGAAACGGCTACAGCGTTCTTGACATTGTAAAGAATTTTGAAGAAGCAACAGGCGTGAAGGTTCCTTATGTGATCAAACCCCGCCGTCCAGGCGATATTGCAACCTGCTATGCAGACGCTTCCAAGGCAGAAAAAGAGCTTGGCTGGAAAGCAGAGTTTGGCATTAAGGAAATGTGCGCAGACTCCTGGAACTGGCAGAGCAAGAATCCTAATGGATATGAGGATTAAATAATAAAACGAAAAAAATGCTGTGGATCAAAAGGTCCACAGCATTTTTTCGTTCAGGGCTAATTATTTGTCGTCATCATCATTTGACTTTTTCTTTTCGAATTTGGGCTCGCAGGTCAGTTCGATGCCAAGCTTACGGAACTGCCAGATGTCAACAGAAGAAAGCATGACAGAAGTATGAGCCTGGCAGCCTTTTAGTTTGGGAAGCTGCTCCAGGGCAAGTCCTGCCTCAGGGTTGCTTGCAGCGCTGACCGAAAGGGCAATCAGGGTTTCGTCTGTATGAAGACGGGGATTCTTGCTGCCAAGATATTTGATCTTCAGCTCCTGTATAGGACGGATCGCTTCAGGGGAAATGACATGATGCTTGTGGTCGATTCCTGCCAGTTCCTTCAGCGCGTTGAGAAGAAGCGCAGAGGAAGCGCCCAGGAGATCTGAGGTCTTTCCGTAAACAAGCTGACCGGATGGAAGCTCCAGAGCTGCGGCAGGAGCTCCTGTTTTTGATTCCATTTCCAGAGCGGCAGGAACTACCCGGCGGTCTTCCAAAGCAGCATGAGCCTGTTTCAGCAGCAGCTCGATCTTTGCAACGTCATCCTCTTTGCCAGTACCGGAAACAAGAGCGTCGCAGCTTTTGTAGTAGCGGCGGATGATTTCCTGACGGGATGCTTCGCGGCAGACCTCGTCGTCTACGATACAGTTGCCGGCCATATTTACTCCCATATCGGTAGGGGATTTGTAAGGGCATTCTCCCATGATCTTTTCGAACATTGCCTGAAGGACAGGGAAGATCTCTACGTCACGGTTGTAGTTTACAGTTGTTTCTCCATATGCTTCCAGATGGAAGGGGTCGATCATATTGACGTCGTTCAGATCTGCAGTAGCTGCCTCGTAAGCTAAGTTTACCGGATGCTTCAGAGGAATGTTCCAGATGGGAAACGTCTCGAATTTGGCATATCCTGCGCAGATTCCACGTTTATGCTCATGATAAAGCTGGGAAAGACATACGGCCATTTTACCGCTTCCCGGCCCTGGAGCTGTGATAACAACAAGGGGTCTGGTGGTTTCGATATACTGGTTTTTGCCATAGCCTTCGTCGCTGACGATCAAAGAAGTATTGCTTGGATAGCCTGGGATGTTGTAATGGATAAAGACGCGGACACCCAGTTTTTCCAGGCGGTTTTTAAAGAGGTCTGCGCTTTCCTGGCCTGCATAGCGGGTAATACATACGCTGCCTACATAAAGCCCTCTTTCGCGGAACACGTCGATCAGACGGAGTACGTCTTCGTCATAGGTGATGCCCAGGTCGCCGCGCATTTTGTTTTTATCAATATCCGCAGCGCTGATCACAATTACGATCTCAGCCTGGTCGCTAAGCTGCATCAGCATACGGAGCTTACTGTCAGGCTCAAATCCTGGAAGGACTCTGGAGGCATGATAATCGTCAAAAAGTTTGCCGCCAAATTCCAGATAAAGTTTGTTGTTAAACTTACTGATTCTTTCACGGATATGTTCGGACTGCATTTTTAGGTATTTTTGATTGTCAAATCCTGTGTTCATAAGTTTTTTTCCTTTCCCGATTCACGTCATAGGCATTTCCAGCCCTCTTACTCATGCTGATAGTATACTACGAACAACAGATGGATGCAAAACTTTTTTTATCAGGCAATTCTGTTGATTTATGGAGAAAATCTCTTTATAATAAAGAAGATAGCAGAGGAGGAAAAGAATGAACGATCATATGGATAACCGACCGGATGGAAACAAGCCGGAGGGAAAAGGTCCGGGAAATCAGGACCCAAATAAAAACCGCCAGACAATTCTGGCTTTTTTGATCTGTCTTCTGGTGACACTGGTAGGATTAAGTTTTCTGACAGAGATCCGAAGCGCAGGGACAGGGGAGATCACTTACGACAAATTTATTGATATGGTAGATAAAGACCAGGTGAAGGAAGTTGTTCTGCAGTCAGGAGTGCTGACTGTTGAGCCAAAACTTCGCGATTCATTTGAGAAGCGATATTATCGCGTAAATCAGATGGAGAATATCGACGCTCTTACGAAGCGTCTGGAAGGCAAGGATATTATCTTTAAGTATGAGCAGCCGGACGCTATGGTAGAGATCATGTCCATGCTGATCAGCGTACTTCTTCCCACGATCCTTATGTTTGGTATGCTGATGTTTTTTATGCGCCGCATGAATAAGGGCGGCGGCGTGATGGGCGTAGGCAAAAGCCGCGCCAAGGCATATGTTCAGAAGGAAACAGGGATCACCTTTAAAGATGTGGCTGGACAGGACGAGGCCAAGGAATCTTTGCAGGAGGTGGTTGATTTTCTGCATAACCCGGGCAAATATACCGCTATTGGAGCCAAACTTCCAAAAGGCGCTCTTCTGGTAGGCCCTCCGGGAACAGGTAAGACCCTGCTTGCCAAGGCGGTGGCAGGAGAGGCAAAAGTACCTTTCTTTTCTCTTTCCGGTTCAGAATTTGTAGAAATGTTTGTAGGCGTAGGAGCCTCACGTGTCAGGGACCTTTTTGAGGAAGCTAAGAAAAACGCCCCCTGTATTGTATTTATTGATGAGATTGACGCTATCGGCAAGAGCCGTGATTCTCATTACGGTGGAGGAAACGACGAGAGGGAGCAGACCTTAAACCAGCTTCTTGCAGAAATGGACGGCTTTGACACCTCCAAAGGACTTCTGATCCTTGCGGCTACCAACCGCCCTGAGGTACTGGATCCGGCGCTTCTCCGCCCGGGACGTTTTGACCGCCGGGTGATCGTAGACCGCCCGGATCTTAAAGGTCGTGTGGAAGTTCTTAAGGTTCATGCCAAGGACGTGCTTCTTGATGAAACCGTGGATCTGGACGCCATTGCCCTGGCTACCTCAGGCGCAGTTGGATCAGATCTTGCAAACATGATTAATGAAGCTGCTATCCTTGCAGTGAAAAACGGACGTAAGGCAGTTTCCCAGAAAGACCTTCTGGAATCGGTGGAGGTTGTTCTGGTAGGAAAAGAAAAGAAAGACCGTATTTTAAGTTCTCAGGAGCGGAAGATCGTTTCTTATCACGAGGTGGGCCATGCACTTGTAAGCGCGCTGCAGAAAGATGCGGAGCCGGTACAGAAGATCACCATTGTTCCCCGTACGATGGGAGCACTGGGATATGTGATGCACATACCGGAAGAAGAGAAGTTTTTGAATACCAAGAAGGAACTGGAAGCTATGCTGGTAGGATATCTGGGCGGACGTGCGGCAGAGGAGATTGTTTTTGATACAGTAACCACCGGAGCTGCCAATGATATTGAGCAGGCAACCAAGGTGGCCAGAGCCATGATCACCCAGTACGGTATGTCGGAGAAATTCGGGCTTATGGGCCTTGCTTCCCAGGAAAACCAGTACCTTTCCGGCCGGGCGGTTCTGAACTGCGGCGACGATACGGCTACGGAGATCGACCATGAAGTTATGAAACTTCTCCATGATTCCTACGAGGAGTCCAAGCGTCTGCTTCGGGGACACAGAGAGGCTCTTGATAAGATCGCAGATTATCTGATCCGCAGAGAGACCATTACCGGCAAAGAGTTTATGAAGATATTCCGCGCTGTAGAAAGAGGGATGGATATTCCGGAAAACCTTGAGGATCTTGTTTTTCCCGAAGACATAAAAGCCATAGAATCCGAAAAGACAAAGGAATCGGAAAATAAAAAAGACCTGGAAGAAGCAGAAGCCGTAAATAATGAAGAGGAATCCCTTCAGAAGGAAGAAGCTGCATCTGAGGCGGAAATGCAAACAGAAAAACAGGAGACAGAGGATGTTTCTCATTGAGGAAGAACTGAAAAAACTTCCCGCTAAGCCAGGCGTATATATTATGCATGGCGAAAAAGACGAGATCATTTATGTAGGGAAGGCGGTCAGTCTTAAGAACCGGGTGCGCCAGTATTTTCAGAGCAGCCGGAACAAAGGCGTTAAGATTGAACAGATGGTGACTCATATCACCAGATTTGAATATATTATTACCGACTCCGAGCTGGAGGCTCTTGTTCTGGAAAGCAATCTTATTAAGGAACACAGGCCGAAATATAATACCATGCTGAAGGATGACAAAAGCTATCCCTTTATCAAGGTTACTGTGCAGGAGGCATACCCAAGGGTACTTTTTGCCCGCAGGATGAAAAAAGACAAAAACAGGTATTTTGGTCCCTATACCAGCGCAGGGGCTGTTAAGGATGTGATAGAGCTTGTAAGAAAGCTTTATCAGGTTCGCTCCTGCAGCCGGACGCTTCCAAGGGACTGTAAAAAGGACAGGCCCTGCCTTTATTATCATATGAAGCAGTGCGCAGGCCCCTGCACCGGAGAAGTGTCTCAGGAGGATTACAGAGAAAATATCCAAAAGGTACTCAGGTTTTTAAATGGTGACTTTCAGGATACTGTCAGTCAGCTTACCGAAAAGATGCAGAAGGCTTCGGAAGAAATGCGTTTTGAGGATGCAGCAGAATGCCGCGATCTGATACAGAGTATCCAGAAGATCGGTGAAAGACAGAAGATCACTGCATATGGGGAAGAAGACAGGGATATTATTGCTGTAGCTATGGACGAAAGTCTGGATCTTCGGGAGCAGGATGCAGTTGTTCAGATATTTTTTATGCGAAGCGGAAAGATGATAGGACGAGATCATTATTATCTGAGGGTAGCCAAGGGCGACACCAGAGAACAGGTTCTTTCCAGTTTCCTGAAACAGTTTTATGCAGGAACGCCTTTTATCCCCAGAGAGATCATGCTTCAGACTGATGTGGAAGACCGGGAGATCATAGAGGAATGGCTTAGTACAAGACGCAGACAGAAGGTTCATATTCTTGTTCCAAAGAAAGGAAGCAAGGAGAAGTTGGTAGAGCTTGCTTTGGAAAATGCAAAAATGGTTCTTGAAAAAGACCGAGAGCGTATGAAGCGGGAAGAGGGACGCACTATAGGAGCGGTACGGGAAGTGGAACAATGGCTGGGACTTAAAGATATTGTGCGTATGGAGGCCTTTGATATTTCAAATATCAGCGGTTTTGAGTCAGTGGGGTCTATGGTGGTATATGAAAAAGGCCGTCCAAAAAAAAGTGATTACCGTAAGTTTCGGATCAAATCTGTTCAGGGACCTAACGACTATGCAAGTATGGAAGAGGTGCTGACAAGACGGTTTACCCATGAAAGCACAGGAGAATTTGACAGCTTTGCAAGAATGCCGGATCTTCTCCTTATGGATGGAGGAAGAGGTCAGGTAAATATTGCTCTGGGCGTACTGGAAAAGCTTGGAGTGGAAATACCTGTCTGCGGAATGGTTAAGGATGATCATCACCGTACTCGCGGACTTTATTTTAATAACATAGAAATTCCTATAGATACAAACAGCGAGGGCTTCCGGCTGATCACCAGGATTCAGGACGAAGCGCACCGATTTGCCATTGAATATCACAGATCTCTTAGAAGCAAAGAACAGGTACATTCTGTTCTGGATGATATTCCGGGGATCGGAGAGCGCAGAAGAAAAGCGTTGATGAGGAAGTTCCGTTCCATAGAAAAGATTCGGGAGGCCTCAGAAGAGGAATTGGCAGAAACAGAATCTATGAATTTGGGAAGTGCGCGGCAGGTATATCTGTTTTTTCATCCGCCTGCCAAAAATCAGGAAAGCCAGTAACACAAAGAAATTTGTGCAGCTAATAAATATGAAAAGGAGAACACACATATGAAGGGTGTATTGATGACAAAGATGGTTCAGGAGCTTAATCTTACAAATTTGACTCCAGACATCGACCTGTCAGACATGAGAATCACTACCACTGAAATCAACCGTCCTGCGCTGCAGCTTACAGGATATCTGGAGCATTTTGCAAACGAGCGTGTCCAGATTATTGGTTATGTGGAGTACACATATTTGATGCAGCTTCCAGATGATAAGAGGATGATGAAGTATGAACGATTTATCTCCAGCCAGATTCCCTGCGTTATTTTCAGTACAATGACGAAACCATCTGAAGATATGTTGAATTTGGCAAAAGAATATAATGTTCCTACTTTTGCAACAGAAAGAAATACATCAAGTCTTATGGCGGAGATTATAAGATGGCTTGGCGTGCAGCTTGCACCCTGTATTTCCATCCATGGAGTCCTTGTGGATGTTTTTGGTGAGGGCGTCCTGATTACAGGGGAAAGTGGAATTGGCAAAAGCGAGGCTGCTTTGGAGCTGATTAAACGAGGACACCGTCTTGTCAGTGATGACGTAGTAGAGCTTCGCAAGGTCAGTGACGTTACTCTGGTTGGATCAGCACCTGATATTACCAGACATTTTATTGAACTGAGAGGTATTGGTATTATTGATGTAAAAACTCTTTTTGGTGTCGAGAGCGTAAAGGATACACAGTCGGTAGACCTTGTGATCAAACTGGAAGAGTGGGATCGGGACAAAGAATATGATCGTCTGGGGCTGAATGAAGAGTATACAGAATATCTTGGAAATAAGATTGTTTGTCATTCTCTGCCTATTCGCCCGGGACGTAATCTTGCTGTGATCGTAGAAACAGCAGCAGTCAACCACAGACAGAAAAAGATGGGCTATAATGCCGCAGAAGAGCTTTATAAGCGTGTACAGGCAAATATTGCCAGAAAGCGCGATAAGTAATAATTTAATATGAAAGGGGAACATCATGTATTGTTTTGGTATTGACGTAGGAGGAACTACAGTAAAATGCGGACTTTTCCAAACAGATGGAACGCTGGTGGATAAGTGGGAGATTCCTACGAGAACAGAAGATAAGGGAGAGAATATTCTTCCGGATGTGGCAGAGACGATTCTTTCCAAGATGAGTGAAAAAGCTATTGATAAAAAAGATGTGGCAGGTGTGGGAATTGGAATCCCCGGGCCGATCAACAGTGATGGAGTTGTATGCTGTGCAGTAAATCTGCACTGGGGATATAAAGAGGTTGCAAAAGAACTGGGAGAGCTCACCGGACTTCCGGCAAAGGCTGGAAATGACGCCAATGTGGCAGCTCTGGGAGAATCTTGGAAGGGCGCTGCAGCAGGCGCAAGGAATGTGATCCTGGTGACCCTTGGTACAGGCGTAGGCGGCGGAATCATTGTAGAGGGAAAGATTGTTGCCGGACACCATGGAGCAGGCGGAGAAATCGGTCATGCTAATATCTGCCATGAAGAAACAGAAAGCTGTAACTGTGGAAATCAGGGCTGCCTTGAACAGTACGCATCTGCTACAGGAATTGTCCGTCTGGCTAAAAAAGTCCTTGCTTCTTCCAATGAAGAGAGCGTTTTAAGAAATAAAGAAGGTCTGGAGGCAAAAGATGTTCTGGATGCGTTTAAGGCAGGAGACAGCCTTGCATGTCGTGTGATGGATGAAGTTGGAGAAAAACTTGGAGGCGCTCTTGCAATCTTTGCTACGGTTGTAGACCCGGAAGCTATTGTAATCGGAGGCGGTGTATCTAAGGCTGGACAGCCTTTGATCGACTGCATTCAGAAACATTATAAGAAGTACGCCTTTTCTTTGTGTAAGGACGTGCCTATGGCGATTGCCAGTCTTGGAAACGACGCGGGTATTTATGGCGCTGCCAAAATGGTTCTCTAAAAAGTGATATAATATAAAAAAGGAGATTTCCGTTTTTAGTGGAAATCTCCTTTTTTGTGCGATTACTCGTCGTAAATGATCTCACCGGATGTATCGCCGCCGCCTGAAGTGTCACCGCCACCGGATGTATCGCCTCCGGCGCTTCCATCGCCGCCGCCTGAGGTGTCGCCGCCTCCGGCATTGGGATCTTCTGTACCGCCTCCGGCATTAGGATCTTCTGTACCGCCTCCGGCATTGGGGTCCTCTGCGCCGCCTCCGGCATTAGGATCTTCTGTACCGCCTCCGGCGTTAGGATCTTCTGGATTGGCATTAGGATCCTCTGGCGCTGCAGTAGGCTCAGGAATAACTATTTCATCAACTTCATATTCAGGAATGACTTCCGGTTCATAGAAATGCTGCTCGCAATAATCAGTAGGAACGTCTCCTACGTCAAAATATTCTGTAATAACATCACAGCCTGCTCTTGGAAGAAGTCCGGTTTCGGAGCAGACGCTGATCTTTTCTACAGTGGAAGGCATTTCAAATTCCTGATCAGGAAGTCCTTCGTGTACCCGTGTCATGACTTTTTTCCACAGGTTCTTATGGAAGTCACGGGAGAAATCATCAGGAAGTTTTTCGTTGTTGTCAAATCCTGACCATACAGCGCAGGTGTAGTAGGGCGTATATCCTACAAACCAAAGGTCGTTATACTTATCCGTAGTACCTGTTTTACCGGCTACTGTCATATTGTCAAGCTGGCAGGCAGTACCGGTTCCCTTTGTTACAACGTCTTCCATTGCACTTGTAAGAAGCCATGCAGTGCTTTCTTTGATAACGGAACGGCCTGCAGAAGTTTTCTCGATAAGGACGTTTCCATTGTGATCAAGGATCTTAGTGTAATAAAGAGGCTCAATATAATTGCCCTTATTTGCAATGGCTGCATAAGCTGCGCAAAGCTCTACATTGGTAACTCCGTGAGTCAGACCACCAAGAGCCATAGAAAGATTGGCGTCTGACCATACGTTTCCATTGGCATCCATATCAGCCTCTGTTCCATGAGCCAGAGTAGTGAATCCGAAATTATCCAGGTACTGAAGGCCAAGCTCAGGTGTTACCTCTTCTAGTGTCTTGACAGCAACAACGTTGATGGAACTCTGGATCGCCTTGCGGATAGTGGTTGTTCCGTTATAGGTTCTTGTGGCGTTTTCTACAGGAGAGCCGTCTGGATAGTTATAAGGCTCATCTTCAAAGGTAGTTGCCAGCGTCATACCTTTTTCGTTCAGGGCAGGCGCATAGGTGGATACGATCTTAAAGGTAGAACCAGGCTGCCTTGTTGTGTCTGTAGCTCGGTTCAGGGTAAGACTTGCTGTTTTTTCACCGCGGCCGCCTACAATGGCTTTTACATAGCCGGTATGCTGATCGATGATACTCATGGAGGACTGGGGCTGAGGAGCGAAACTTACTCGTTCTGCAACCACAGTGCTTCCGTCTGCCAAAATAGACTGTTTATATCTGTCGACAAATTCCTGTCCTTCTTCCTGAGAGGAAAACAGAAGGTCAAATTCAGGATTCTCATTCTGGAAGTAAAGCTGCATCATTTCCTTGCTGTAGTTGATTTCCTCGCCTTGAGGATTCTCTACGGTAAGGGCATAATCCAGGGCGTACTGTACGTTCTCTGGATAGTTTTCTGGATTGGAATACTCTTCGTCCAGAATAGACTGGATCCTCTGGTCCTGGGTGGTGTAAATTTCAAGACCGCCGCTGTATACAAGGTTCTGCGCCTGGATCCTTGTGTAGCCCTTAATATTCATCAGATCGTTGATCACCTGATCAATGAGCTCATCTTCAAAATAACTGTAAATGGTATCGGCTGTTTCTGCCTGTACTGCCTGGGCAGCCTGGATCTCGGCATAAACGTTGTCGTTAATTACCTGATCATACTGCTCCTGGGTGATATATTGCTGATCCAGCATATGATCCAGAACTTCCTTGCGGCGCTTGGAGTTGGCTTCAGGATGTTCAATGGGATTAAACTGGGTAGGATTCTGTGTGATTCCAGCCAGTGTGACACATTCTGAAAGATTAAGCTCCCAGACATTCTTGTTAAAATACTGCTTGGCTGCGGCCTGCACACCGTAAGCTCCTGCTCCTAAGTTGATGGTGTTCAGGTAATTTTCAAGAATTACGTTCTTGTCATTTATCTTTTTTTCGATCTCAATGGCCAGGAACTGCTCCTGGAACTTACGGGTAAAACGTTCCAGCCATGTGGATTCGTTTGTCCAGTTAGTGAAGACGTTATTCTTCAGAAGCTGCTGGGTAATGGTACTGGCTCCCTCGGAAAGACCACCGGAGCTGATATTGTTTACGATCGCACGAAGGATGCCTCGAACGTCGATACCGTTATGTTCATAAAATCTCTCGTCCTCAATAGCCACAACTGCATGCTGCAGGTCCATGGGAATCTTGTCAATGGACACAGGCAGACGGTTGGAGTCCGGCGCAGTCAGTTTGCGGAGCTGGTTGCCGTCACCGTCATAGAGAAAGGTTGCATATCCCAAAGGTGAAATATCTACATCGTTCACATCCGGGGCATTGTCTATGATCCCCCGAAAGGCTCCCACTCCTAGACATCCCACCACTACACACAGGGTGATCAGCGAGAAGAACAGAACTCGGATAAACGAGACATGCGCGCGCTTCCCCATCATGGCGGTACGGGAAATCAGAGAATTTCGTTTTTTTGCGACTGATTTTTTACCGTAATTCATGATTTTCCTCCTTTATAATCCGTT
>NZ_CALFLA010000043.1 GCF_937880195.1 uncultured Blautia sp. | reverse complement strand
CGTTTTTTGGATCAACAAAAAACTCCACTTCGAAAACAGGGCCTTGCCCTAACAATAATTGGGAGGATTCCGAAGAATCCCCCCAATTATTGACATAGAACCCCTAGATCAGCAGTGTTTTGCGCTGTTTTGTAAAAGAAGTATATCAGAGCCTGTATCCTGTGCTTTCATCTTCACTTATTATTTTACAGTCACTCTGCATCTTACCCGAATTTTTCCTGATTTCACATATACTGTGGCCGTACCTTTCTTTTTTGCTTTGATTCTTCCTGCCTGATCTACAGATACCACCTTCGTATTCGAAGAGGAATACGTAATCCTTTCATCTGAATTACGAGGATAAACGCCTGCTCTCAGTTTGTAACTTTTTCCTCTTCGAAGTGTGATTACTGTTTTTACACCGCTGATTTTTGTAGTTTTAACTTTTGGTACTGTAACTGTGATTTTAGCGCGTTTCTTTCCTGAGGTTACTGTTATCACAGCCTTTCCTGCACCTTTTGCAGTAATCACTCCTTTTGAAGAGACCAGAGCCACTTTCTTGTTTGAGGTGCTGTACCTGATCTTTTCCTGAGAAGTAATAGGTGTAAGAACCGGGACAAGCCTGTATTTCTTTCCTTTCTGTAAAGTAAGTTTCTTACTGATTCCAGAAATCTTAGACGTTTTTACCGTAGTCTTCTGTACGCGTACACTAATAGTGGCTTTCTTTCCGCTCTTTAATGTAATTGTAATTACAGTTTTTCCGGTACGCCGCTTTGCTGTGATCTTTCCACGACTGTTCACTGTTACAATTTTACTGTTGCTGGATTTCCAGGAAGCGATTGCATCGCCTGCGGCAAATCCGCTGGCTTTTACTTTTGTAGTAGACATTCCATACTTAAGTACAATGCTCTTGGTATTCAGTTTTATTGTAGGATTCAGCTTTGCAACAGACTGTTTTTCCGCCTTGCCGCATACACTGCAGACACGCTGCCGTTCACCAGCAGAAAATACCGTAGCTGCCCTGGTTGTCCTCCAGCTTCCATATGCATGATATTTTTCTGCTATCGTAAACAATGCTGTCTTTCTTCCTGTAAAGTTCTTCCTGCCCGTAACAGTAATCTGGGCAGTTCCCGGTTTTACATTATTTGCATAACTGAGCGTATAATCCTGTTCTGCTTTCAGAATCGCACTTCCATATTTTACTTTTACAGAAGGAGTTACCGCTTTACCCGTATAATACTGAAGTCCTATTGCTTCTATAGTCGTTCTGCTTAGATCTGCAGGCGTGATCCTGACTTCCGCAGAACCTTCTTTGTTTCTTCCGCTTTCTTTTACAATCTTATAATAAACTGTATAAGTTCCTGCATTAACAAACCATGGTTGCTCTTCAGAATAGCTTTCCTGTCCTGCTGTTGAGTAAAATACTGTATCTGTATCTTTCAGTCCGGTAATGGAGATACTGTACTTCTCGCCGTTATAAACTCCTGTCCCGTCATGAGCCTGAATATCCTTCCACAGTTCTTCCTCTGAAAATTCAGTACGCTCAGACTCAACAGTTCCGCACCGTACACATGTATGCTGACGAAGACCTGTTGACGTCTCTGTAGGCTCTTTAAGAATTTCCCATTCTCCAAATTCATGAGCCTGCATTGAAATTTCTGTAACATCTGTTTTGGCTCCACAGCCTTCTGACGTACAATGTCTTGACTGGATACCGAACTTTGTACAGGTTGATTCTATATCTACTGTAAACTCTTCCGAATAAACATGTTCATGTGAAGTGACTTCGCCCTCAATCTTATCCTGACCCAATATAGTTCCTGTATTGTCCAGTCCGCCGGAAATTGTGCCATTCTCTGTGGTAAGAACACCGGAATTAAATAATCTGCTGCCCTTTTCACCAATGATTATGCCCTTATTTTCCAGATCCTGTGAATTACTCAGCAATCCCCGGTTGAGAAGTTGGCCGTTTGTATTGATCAGCATTGAGTTTTCATTATAGATGCTTCCTGTATTTTCCAGTTTGCCGTCTATTCTGAAAATACCATAATTTATCAGAGCGCCTCCGTTACTCAGCGTACATCCTTCTGCAACACGAAGATTTCCGTTTGTTTCTATCAGTAGCTTTGTCTTTTCACCAACTGTAAAGTCCTCTTCCAGAATCACTTTTCCTAAAATTGTTATTTCTACAGATTTTTCTGTGATTTCTGATGAAAGATATTCCTCCCATGTTTCAAACCAATGGAATTTTCCTTCTGTGTCCAGTACCGCGATTGTTTCATCCCTAAATACAGCATAATACTCTTTGCTCTCAGAAGCCCGTGTGCCTTCTTCCAGTCTTTCGTCTTCTGAATACCAGCCTGCAAAAGTTCCTTCGCCAACAGGCGCGTCTGGAAGAATGATCTCTTCGTTTGCAGAATAAAAGTCTGTTTTATAAAGACTTCCATCTACATAATAAGTGATACTAAGCTCCTGTTCTATAACCGCAGAAGAGATATTATTGTCTGGATCATAGTCAGATACATTCGTCTCTGCATCAGCTACAAGCTCTGCCGCATTCACAACGTTTTCAAAAACATCGTTTTCCAGTTCCAGCTTAAAGCTCTCCGACTCTCCTGGCTGAAGTTCTGGAAGCTCTTCCGTCTTTATCATTCCTTTTGGATCACCGGAAACATAAAGATTTAACCTGCCGCCGCTGGGCACCTGGCTTTCATTTGTTACATTGATCAAAGCTATATTTTTTCCGGCAGTTGTATACAGTTCCATAGATGTGGAAATATCTGTTAATGAAGTAATGATCCGAGCGCTGTTGTTATTCTCTGATATCTCTGCTGCTTTTTTTCCATCCTGAAGCATCCATATCTGAATAATTATCGCTTTTTCAGTTCCACTGTCAGGAATGTCTACACCAATATCCACGGTTTGTGTTTTTCCTGCAGGGATGCTGACTTCTACACTTCCTTCTGTAAGTATTTCCCCCTCTTCTGTCTCAGCCCGGTATCCGATACTGGAAACATTACAGCTTCCACTATTATTTACTGTCAAAGTAACCGGAAGCTTCGTCCCCGGTACTGCCTGATCCATCTCGAAAGAGGTTTCTGTCAATACAAGCTCATGGCTTTCTCCCACCTTAAGCCAGCAGAGATTATTCACTTCATTTTCAAAGTCCATATTACTCTGGGTAAGTACAAGCCAGTCTTCCCCATTGACCTGGGCTGCATCCATACTGATAATCTGCTGCGACTGATTGGTTATCTGAAGTGCAGAAGACCAGGCTCCGTCTGCCATTCTCTGAACTGCAAAAACATTTTGATTGCCATTCGCATCTGATGCAAGATAATAAATCCTTCTGCCGCATACTACATAATCCGAGCTGATTTCTGTCTTGGTAAGCGCCACACTTTCTTTGTCCGGGTTTTCCAGATAACAGATCTGTCCGTTTTGATTCCAGATCACTCCGCTTATGTCAGTGCCGGAATCCTTTACAAACTGAATACCAGAAAAGCCGCCTTTTCCTAAAAGCCTGCTGTTTCCTTCCATATCCATACAGTACAGTTCCTGATCCTCTGAAGTATTCAGATCATTATCCTGATCCACACTGTAAATGATCATTATCTGATCTCCAAGTTTTCCTATATCCATAGAAAGAATATGATTACTATTTTTCAACAGTGTTTTTGTTGCTCCCCACTGTCCATTCTCAAAGGCCCGTACAAGAATCTGGTTTGTGTTGTTTAAGTTAAAAATATCAGAATTAGTATTTCCGATCCACACCGCTATATTTTTTCCGTCTACTGTGACGTACTTTGCATTTGATGCATAAACAACGCTTTCGGCCTCAGTAAGGGCTGTGCTTTCACGGAAGCTCTCTGCTTCCATGTCAAATTCTGCCACACGAAGCTGCGTATGCTTCAAAAGCTCATTGAGCGCTGACGTTTTTTCCGTCAGTTTTTCTACCGCCTCCTGGTAAGTCAGATAAATATTGTTTCCATCGGAGTATAACTGGAATCTGATGTCTGCAAGCTCGTTGTTATCTACAGGTCTGGGCTTCTGCCATACTCCGTCCTTTTGTACAGAATACATAAGCTGTCCCATATTCGGCGTATCTCTTGAACTGTCGTCATAGCGGAAAACCATCACTGTTTTTCCATTTGCCGTCACAATCTGAGGATCAGAGCCTCCATATGTATTGGTGATCAGATTCTGCAGACCATCTCCCGAAGTTTCTTCTCCCAGCCAGGTCGACTGTTTTTCCAGATAAGTTCTGTCTACAGCACTATAATTATCTGCATCATAAAGCTCAAGAACCCGGTCGCTTTGATAAAGCGCAAAGGATTTTTCATTATTTCTGGTATAAATATGCCATATTCCATCTGGAAAATCCTTCTTCACTTCAGCGCTTCCCATATATGCCTTAATACCCAGACCGCCGCTTAAAGTTACTGCATTAAGTCCCGGTGCTCCATTGGTGCTGGCAAGATAAAACTCAATATCAAGTGCTGCTCTGCCGGTTACGCCAGCTGCTGTTACTCCGCTTACGCCAACTCCACCCATGGCCTCCAGGGAGCCTCCCAGATTCAAAGCAATTGTACCGGAAAGATTGCTTTCTTCTATTTTATAGGATCCCGTAGCTGAAAGCTTACCTTCAAATCCCGCTTCCACCTCTGCCATAACCGGGATACTAAAAACTGTAGGTACTGTCCAGCCATATTTAGCAGATCCGGCAATCGAAACACAGATGTAACCTTTTAATGTAGCCGCCTGTATTCCCTCTGCAAGTTCACCTTCAAAATAGCCTACTACAGATAATTCCGGCGGTTTTATCGACCATCCTGACATGGCTACATAATTATTCCTGGAGCAATATTCCTTTATTTTTGCATTCATCTTGCTTGGGCTGAGAGATCCGCAAGCATATGCCTGCTGCATGGAAGAAGCCCACTCTTTTAACTCTTCTCTCTGTTGTTCTTTATCCAGAATACCCTTTTTCAGATTCACACCTAAATGTATGGTATCTTCTGATGCGTAAAACTCCACAGGCACAGTGGGAAGTCCAAGGCTTAGTGTACAGCCTCCCAAAAAAGGAACGTCATCTGATACTGAAAATTCTGCCCCATCTCCCAGAGCAAGAGAATTCTTTACTGTAGGCGTACTTACAATCTCCAGATTCAAACTTGTTCGCGAAAATTTCTCTGAATTAAGAGGATCATAATAAACTCTGACATGGATTCCTTTTCCAGAAGAAAAGTCTTTCGGAGTCAGGTCATCAAACACTCCCTCACTATCTGCATCCGCGATCTTCTTAGAATCCTGCCATAACTCCATCCGCTCACCCGCTGTATCACCTGAAGCAGTTTCACATTTAATCTTCATTATAACTGGTGAATTATCTGCCACACGCTTTGCTTTTTTAAGAAGATCCAGACCTTTCTTTGGTTTGTCCTCTTCTGTCTCCCTGAGTAAAGAGACGGAAGAAAAATATTCTGCTTTTGTCAGTTTATATGTTTCCTGACCTTCTTTATAAATCGTTATAATATCATATCCGGCTTTGGATACCTCATATTCCTTATCGGTATACTTCTGATATCCCTTCTTTTTAACAGTAAGTGAAATTTGCCCCACAGTAAATTTTTTAAACTTCACATCACCGTCTGCGTCTGTTATCATTTTTACTTCACCACGGGAGTCCTTACGGATTACCTCCGCGCCTTTTACCGGACGCCCCTCGCTGTCGATCACATGGAAGCCGTACTCATTTTTATTCAACTTTGACAGAAGCGTAGCGGATCCTCCCTCTTCATCCGTCCAGAACGCATACCAGGTCATATTCTTTTTAGCTTTTGTCGTATGGGTCAGCTGCTGTCCCATACCCTTTCGTTCTGAAAACCATCCGCCAAAAATTTTTCCTTCTTTTTTCGGCGCTCTCGGAACAGTCACAGTGTCTCCTTTTTCTATGTTCTTAATCGGAGCAACATAGGAACCTCCCTGGGAATCGAATTTGTATACCACCTTATCCTGCGCAGCCTCAAAGTATGACAGATCCTCGGAGATGACTTCGATCTTAAGTCCATAGGTATTTTCCACCTCATAAAAATACTTCTGCAGTTTTGCATTAATATCCTCCAGGTTTTCTTCTACCACAATCTGATAGTGCTGGACCATTTTATCTCCCGGCGGCATAACTGTCAGGCTTTCTGGGTCAATGGATTCTCTCTATTCTTTTTAGTGCATGTTCAACAAAAAGCCTTGATTTTACTCACTT
>NZ_CALFLA010000042.1 GCF_937880195.1 uncultured Blautia sp. | reverse complement strand
AAAGATTATTTTGTTTTGTACATATCTTCGTAATATTTTTGGTAATCTCCGCTTGTTACGTTCTTCATCCAATCTTCGTTCTCAAAGAACCATTTGATAGTAAGACGGATTCCATCTTCAAAACAAGTTTCTGGATACCAGCCAACCTCTTCCTTGATCTTGTCCGGCGCAATGGCATAACGACGGTCGTGACCCTTACGATCCTCTACATAAGTGATGAGATTTTCGCTGACAAGCTCTCTTCTTGGATCTCCCTCTGGAAGCATCTCCTGAAGAGTGTCCAGAATAATGTGGATGATCTGGATGTTCTGCTTCTCATTGTGTCCGCCGATATTATATGTTTCAAAAAGGCGTCCCTTTTCCTGAACCATATCAATTCCTTTAGCATGATCCATAACGTACAGCCAGTCACGAACGTTCTTGCCGTCTCCGTATACCGGAAGTTTCTTGCCCTGAAGAGCATTGTTGATGATCAACGGGATCAGCTTCTCCGGGAACTGGTAAGGTCCATAATTATTACTGCAGTTTGTGATATTTGCCGGGAATTTATAAGTATCCATATAAGATTTTACCAGCATATCAGAGGAAGCCTTACTTGCAGAATAGGGGCTGTGAGGATCATAGGGAGTTGTCTCGTAGAAAAATCCGCCGTCCTCTTCCAGAGATCCATAAACTTCGTCTGTGGAAACATGAAGAAATTTTTTGTCCGGTTTAAAAGTTCCGTCAGGAAGCTCCCATGCCGCTTTCGCTGCGTTCAGCATAACCAATGTTCCCAAAACGTTTGTCTTTACAAAAACCTCCGGGTTGCGGATGCTTCTGTCCACATGGCTTTCTGCTGCAAAATGAACCACACGGTCAATATCGTTTTCTTCAAAAATCTTCATGATCACATCGCTGTCACAGATATCTGCTTTTACGAAAGTATAGTTCTCTCTGTTTTCGATATCTTTCAGATTTTCAAGGTTTCCAGCGTAAGTCAGCTTGTCTACGTTGATAATACGGATCTCGTTATCGTATTTCTCAAACATGTAATGAATGTAGTTAGATCCAATAAAACCTGCTCCACCTGTTACTAAATATGTTCTCATTATTTTCCTCCTAGAAAAAGGCTGTCACAAGAAACCTATATGCAGTGAATTTGTAACAGCCTCCTTTTTATTTACTTATTATTATACGGAAGGATCTGTAGGATCAAAGTTTCCGCTGCCTCTCAGAGGAGTAATTGGTTTTCTTCCCAGAGGGCCTTTTGTTGTATTCTTATCTGAATATACTCCGTCAATAATCTTTATCCTGGATCCATTGCAGTTCTCCCAAATCCATTTCGCATCAGCTACGCAGCAACGGATACATCCATGAGATGCCGGATTACCAAGCTTCATATACTCTGCTGCCGGAAGATTATAGGGGTTCGGCTGTCCGCATGCTATGGAATGAACATAAATTCCACCTGTAACATGACTTCCGTACTGACCATAGGAAGGTCCCATAAGAAGCTGCCAGCGGTCTGCCCTCTTGATCGTGTAAGTTCCCAGCGGTGTCGGCGTCTCGGCCTTTCCTACAGATACACGGATCGTCTTGATCGGTATTGTTTTACTGCTGTTTGTATAAACAGTCATTACGCCGTTTACACGATCGCATTCTACATAGTAGGATTTCTGCCGAAATTCCTTTGTTCTGTCGTTTACGCGGTATCCCTTTTTGTCAAAGCGGTAGTTTACTCCGGCAATGGTTCTTGTACAGTTTCTCAGTTTCTTTCCTGTTTTTAAATCTCTGTACTGAACCAGGTTCCTGGAATTGCTTATAATTGTCCAGCCTGTGTTAAATCTTCCTCTGGAATCAAGATAACCGTATGTTCCGTCTTTATACTGGATGTTCTGGTTTGTAAGGGCTACGCAGTTTTTAAAGTAATACTTTTCGCCGCGATAAGTTCTCCAGCCGCTTACGATCAGTTTACCTTTGCTTGTGGCAAGATAATATTTATTTCTGTATTTAACCCAGGTACCCTTATACATCTTACCACGGTATTTCTTGCTGCTGGAACGTTCAAAGAAGTAATAAGCTCCTTTTACCTTGCGAAGTCCGCTGGCCATACGTCCGTCCGGAAGATAGTAACGTCCTGATACCATTCTGTCCTGAAAATGGTTTCCGTTTGACGCAAACTGGAACCATCCGATAAATTTACGTCCTACTGTTACCTTCTGAATGCCTCTCTTCTCCTGAACGCGACCTGCAACTTTTCCAAAGTAATAGTAGCGTCCATTAGCGGCATTTAATTTTACCCAGCGGTTTTTCCAGCCGGCACGTTTGCCACTGCTTGTGAAGTAATATCTGTATCGTCCATATTTCACAAGTTTATTGGTATATACTTTACCGTTTTTGTCAGCCAGATAATAACCCTTATTGGCAGCGCGCATCATCTTGTTTCTGACAAGATATCCGCTGCTGTTCAAAAGATACAAAGCGTTGTTCTTTGGATAAATCCTATAAGCTCCGCTTTTCTGTTTCTGGTTGCGTCCGTCATTGCCAAAGTACAACCACTGCGCTCCCTTGGAGGTTGCTCTGCTTGCCCAGCCGTTTTTGATCATCTGACCGGGAATTCCCGCTGCGTTCTTATTAGCGCTGAAGGCATAGTAGGCTTTTTTTGCCTTGATATAAAGAACGCCGTTTGCATAGGGCTTGCCGGACTGAAGATAATAAGTCGCATTATTGATTGTGTAAAGGTTGTCTTTAATTACAGTTTCCGCACCGTCTTCTCCGTAGTTATGGAAACGGGTTCCGTCCCAATCCCACTGAATATTTCTCTGCATCTTTCCAAGATCAGAGTTATATGGGGTAACTGCGCCTGCCGCTCTTGTTCCTGGATTTGTGACTTTGGCTTTAGAGGAATCCAGGAAATAATATCCAGCCGCTTCCCCACGGTCATATCCTGCTGTTCCAGGTTTTACAGTTGTTCTTCCTGTTACCAGATATCCGTTTTCGTCAAAGTAGTAGGTTCCCTCAGACAGTTTGTTCTGTCCAAGCTCATCCATAGTGATTACTGTGATGATCTGGTTTTTGTAATATTCCGGCGCTGCTGCCTGTACGTCAGCTGCTGCTTCTGTTTCCGGTTCCGGTACATCCGCTGTCTCCGGTTCTGTTAGTTCCCCGGACATATCTTCCATTTCAGGAATTGTTTCCGGCACTGCTGTATCGTCAGCTTCAGCTTCTGCATCTTCAAAGCCTTCTTCCTGGACAGCAAGATCTTCTGCTGTTTCCTCCAGGGTCTGTACTTCTCCTGCAGATGGTGTTTCTGTTTGCTCTGCCACTGCGTTCTCAGCTGTTTTTGGAAGTTTTCTTAATTTCCATTTGCTGTTCTCTTCTTCCCAGCGAAGGCAGGAAAGAATCACTGTTTTGCCGTTTTCGTCTTCTTTTTCAAAAGCCAGGGCTGCCTGAGACGCATCCTCTTCTGTAACCTCAGGCGCATCCGTCTGCTGATCTGAAACTGCTGCCTCATCTCCTGAGCTGAACAGATCTTCCATAATTCCTTCTTCCTGATCTGTCTCTTCTGTACTGTCGTCCTCAGCCGGAACGTCTTCCGCACCTTCTGTCTCTCCATCTACAACGGAATCCGCTGTATCATCTGTAATAATATCTGAAGCTCCGTCAGAAGGCTGCTGCTCTTCTTCTGAACCTTCGATTACAATGCCGTCCTCCTCTGTTACACCTGGCTCTTCTGTCTGCGCATCCTCTGTCTGACCCTGGTCTGCAAACCCAGCATCTTCTGAATCTGAAAAAGCTTCCTCTGACACCTCAGCCGCTTCCTGGGAAACACCGGACACCGGATCCACATAAGCTGCTGCTCCAGCTTCAGCCACCATTGCTGAACAAAGGGTCATGCTCAAAAGAAATGCCACCACTCGTTTCTTCAACGTACTTCCTCCTTATTATTCTTCTTTACACCACTTGTTACATTTATTCACCAAGGCCGCTGCTGATAGCAGCAGCCATAGCTTTCATTGCCTCCTTCTCGTCCGCGCCTTCGCAGACAAGCTCGATCTCGTCTCCACACTTCACGCAGGCTCCAAGTACACTGAGTACACTCTTAGCATTGGCTGTCCCGCCTTCATAATGAAAACTGATCCTCGACTCATATTTAATAGCCATGTTGCATAAATTACCTGCCGGACGAAGATGGAGTCCTGACGGATTCGTAACTGTTATTTTCTGACTGACCATATTGTATTCTCCTGTTTAACTGTTTTCTTCCGCTGTGGAAATTTCAGTAACCTCAACTCCCGTTGTCACATCATCCACAAGTTCATAGCCCTCTGGAATCTGAATTCTCACCGGAAGTTCATAGCTTCCTTCCTCTTTATCCTTAAGGTCGATAGACGCTTTTATGTCCTTTTCCTTCAGATCATCCATGTCTTCCCTGGTCTTCTTTACACGAACCTCTATCTGTGCCGCGTCAAATGCAGCCTGCATTCCCTTTGGCATATTCTCCACTTTAATATTCTTAGTAGGGATCTCGCATACGGTGCTTCCCTGTGGAAGAATATTCACATGTACAAATACGTCCTCGCTGGAATCGCTTGTCAGCTTCAGGCCCTCTGGCAGATATTCGGAAATATTGATCTTCTCTTCATGATCTTTATCCTTACCGGAAATGTCAATGGCATCTGCCGGAATCCAAATTGTATTATTCTGTTCTGCAAGGGCAGACAATGCCTCGTCGCTTCCCGCCACGCTGATCACGTTAGGCGTTGTAGTAACGCTTTCGACCTGATAACCCTCTGCCGTAGAACCGGAGCATTCTGCGCTGATCTTTACGTCTGTACGTACCTTCCACAGTCTGGCGCTTACGTAAACTTTAGAGACGTTCAGATAGTTCAGATCCTGACTGCTGAATTCCTCTCCATTCTTATCTATGACAGTAACATCTGTTTCCTGGGTTACGTCTGCCACTGCGCCGTTCACATTGACAGACGCCACTACTTTATCTATTTTATTAATCAGAGACGTAGGTCCTGTAATCCTGATTTTCTCAGGATTGGATATCAGATTCCCGATCTCATATCCTTTGTCTGGCCTGGTATTATTTGTGGTTACTGTAACTACAAACTCCTGAGTTTCCTTATCTTCTATATGAAGACTGAGATTCTGGGGACTTACCTGAATATTCTCTGCTGGAATCTTCCCTACGCTTGCCGTAATGGGAACCATCACCGGCGTTGTGTCCAGGCTTACCGCCTGCTGCAGATCTGCTACAGCACGGATTTCCATAACAGAGATATCATCCAGAATCTTTCTCTTGGCCTTTATTGTCACACGGATCGGCTGCTGTTCTTCATCACGCATACACATCTTGCCGTCTGCGTCTATATACGCTTCATTTAGAAGCTGCACGTCAGTAACCACAAAGGTCTTTGTTATAATCGGATTATCTACGTTGATTACAAGCAGCCATATAAAAATAGCAACGATTAAAGAAAGGATTTTCAGAGAGAGATTATTTGTTATTTTTTCCTTCATTCTTAGTCCTTCCCTTCAAAAGCTGTCTCAATTTGTTATTGTCGATCACTGTTTTGTTCTGGGCGAGCTCCAGGATCTTGCGAAGCTGGGCAGAGGTAACGTTTCTGACCAACTTACCGTCCCGGGCAACAGAAACCTGCCCTGTTTCCTCAGATACAATGATCGTTACAGAATCTGTTACCTCGCTGATTCCTACTCCGGCGCGATGACGGGTGCCAAGCTGTTTGCTCAGCTCCATATTATCTGACAGCGGAAGGTAACAGGTTGCTGCAACAATACGGTTGCCTCTCATCACAACCGCGCCGTCATGAAGCGGGGTATTATGTTCAAATATATTGATCAAAAGCTGACTGGAAAGAACTGCGTCGATATTGATCCCTGTTCTTATATACTCATCCAGCCGATTTTTCTGTTCAATGACAATCAGGGCGCCGGTTTTCACCTCGCCCATATCAAAACATGCCTTGATCAGTTCATTGATTGTCTTATCTGTAAACCGTTCCTTGACCTCCTTGCCTCCCATGTCAAAGGGAAGTATTGTGGATATGATCTTTTTCTGGCCAAGCTGTTCCACAACCTTGCGGAGTTCAGGTTGGAAAATAACGATCACTGCCGTAAGCATAGCTCCGGCCATCTTGGAAACGATCCACAAAATGGTGTTCATTTTAAAAATATAGGCGATGATCAAAAATGCGCCTATGATCAAAAGCCCCTTCAGCAGGGTGTAGGCGCGGGTATACTTGATCCACACCATAAATTCATATACAAAAATGGAAATCAAAAGGATTTCTATTACATCAATGATATTGACAGAGGGCATATTAATATGCGACAGATATCTGTTCAATATACTTATGATGTTCTGCATATATACTCCTCTCTTTCTGCTGAAGATTCTCTTAACCAGCTACAAATCTCAAGTCCGGGATTCCCTCTCTGTGCCTCCCATAAGCCATGGGACTTAGAGGTCTTTCAGGGATTCCTCCAGTTTTTTTTCAAAATCAACATTATCTACCATAGGCTTACGAAGCATCTGCTCATCTTCCTGATTTGCAGTTCTTCGTCTGGCAGTCCTTCTGGGAGGTTCCTCTCCCTGGAACAGCGGCTCATTAAATTTGACAACACGTTCATTCTGTTTCCGATCTTCTCTGGACGGCTCTGCATTAATCTTCTTGATGCTTCGCTCAGAAGTGGCTACAAGAGCCTTGGGAACAGCTTTTACATAATAATAATACTCATCGTCCTCATATTCAAGTCTCTCTGTACGGGAATAATCGCCCCCATACACAAAGAACTCCAGAACAAGGCTGCCTAGCACTCCTACCACTGCAAAAATGATCGTAGGAACAACTGCAATAGAAGCCCCGGCGATACCGCTGCCCAGCAGCATGATCACCACATAGATCACTCCGCCTGCCACGATGGCAATATGCCACGCATAATCAAACATCCTGGTGCGAATCAGATTCACTGCCAGAATTACAACTACAAAAGCAACAAGGGTCAGCCACATCTCTCCATTTTTCATAAGTCCGTCTGCAAGAAGTGTGATCCTGCCAAAGATGTCCCCATCCTGCACCTGAAGAACCTGTGCCTGTGCTCCGATAAATCTTACAAAGTAATAAATGATCACTCCGCTGGCTGCCGGAAGTACGGAAATAGCGCTGCTTAAAAGTCCGCTTCCAATAGGAAGCAGAACCGGAAGGTCAAAAGCGCATGCCAAAGGCGTAAGTACCAGGACAATATTCTGTCCGGCGCTGAAACGCAAAAACAGAATCAGCATAAAAAGGATCAAAACGATCATAAATCCAGCCGTTTCAATGCCAAGGGCATAGCTGTGAGCCACCATCAGGGCAAAACCTGTAAAAATCGTCATTCCTGAAGGAAGGATAGAACAGATCAGCGCCAGAATAAGAACTACAAACACATTGTCCAAAGCGGCCATATATCCCATATTGGAATTGATCCACACAAAGTATACAAGCGCCAGAATAAACTTAAACAATGGCTGTAGATATATTTCATATTTTCCATACAGACTTTTTATCTTCTGTTTAAACTCCAGTAAAGCTGTCATTTACGATATCCTCCTGCTGTTCCTCTGCCGGCTGTCTTCTTTTCTTCCCTGGCATAAATCCTGCTCAGTTCCGTAAGCTGGCTGTAATATGCTTTTACACTTTTCTTTGCCATATAATACTTCACAGAATACTGAATATATGTAAGAATAGAATATCCTACAAGCGCGATCACATATCCCACAAGTATATAAACGCCCAGGGAAACAATGTTCATCTTATGAATATTCCCCATCAGGTATTCTCCATAATACAATCCCACTGCGGCAACTGCCAGACCATAGCCTATTGTCACTAGAAAAAAATTCTTGATCAGGGCAAGTCCGATGTAATCACTTCTGTAATATTTGCTGACCGGAAGGTATTTCTTACCTGCCCCCTGTTCATACATGGCGATTTTTGTCATTATCTTAACTTTTTCTTCGTTGATCATGATCTACTCCTCAATGAACTGCCTGTTTCTGTATCGTTACTGTTCACACGTTCTCTGTAGCTGTTGATAAAAGGGGTTTCTCCTTCTTAAATCTGGACAGAGGTTCTCACAGTAATTTAATTGTAACATATATCATTATCCATGAAAAGTGTTTTTCTCTTTTTTCTCAGGTACGGCCCGTACATAATGAAATACAGAAGACTTTTTCTGCCCCGGAAGCCTTCAGACAGGAAGCCGCCGCCTCCATAGTGCTTCCTGTTGTATAAACGTCATCGACCACCAGAACCGTCAGACCGCTGATATCTTCCTTTACCTCAAAGGCAGTCCGCAGATTTTGCCTTCTCTGGGCAGCATTGAGTTTTTTTTGAGATCTGGTGCTGCACACCTTTTTAAGAAGCGTATGAGATACTGGTAAATTCATGCCTTCGCCTATACGATCCGCAAGATATGCAGACTGATTAAAGCCGCGTTTTCTTTTCTTTTTTGAGGTCATAGGTATGGGAACAATTACATCAGGATTCCACCTGAGGATATCATTCCCCAGATATCTGCACATCGAAGCGGCGTAAAATTCCCCGTACTCTCTGCAGCCATAATACTTATACCGAACAAGGGACTGCCTGAGACTGCCGTCATAAAGAAACACTGACCTGCAAAGATCAAAACTCCTTTTGCGTTTCCGGCACTCCCTGCAGTATTCCTCTTCGGCATTTACAGGTTTTCCGCATTTCAGACAATAATGCTTTCCTACTCTTTTGAATCCATAACTGCATTCCGGGCAGGAAAGCATCTTCTGATCCTTTAGAATTTTGTGACATACAGGACAACGCCTGGGATATAGAACATTAAGAATTGTATTGATTATTTTTTTCAAAGAGATTTCCCTTCTCCCAGTCCTTCCTGAAGTCTTGCATCAAGAGAACTGTATCGTCTCTGCTGCTTTTCATTGTTGATCATTTCCCGGAAAGTCTCCTCGCTGCCTACAATGGTAACGCATTTTCTGGCTCTGGTAACTGCCGTGTAGAGAAGATTCCTGTTCAGAAGCATCCTGGGACCTGACAGAAGCGGGATCACTACTGCCGGGTATTCAGATCCCTGAGATTTATGTATGGTAACTGCATAGGCAAGTTCCAGTTCTTCTAACTGTTTAAAGGAATATTCCGCGCAGCGTCCGTCCTCGAACTCCACCTCTGCCGTTTCTGCAAATTCATTAATTATTTTCAGTATTCCGGTATCGCCGTTAAAAACTCCAACGCCTTTATCCACCGGAATCCCATATCTTCCGCGAATTTCCCATTCCATCTGATAATTATTTCTGACCTGCATTACCTTATCTCCCTCTCGGAAAAGGCCCTGGCCGTACTCTCTCTCCTTCTTAGAGGGATCAGGTGGATTCAAATATCTCTGCAGAATCTGGTTCAGGCGTTCCACGCCCAGAAGTCCCTTACGCATTGGGGTAAGCACCTGGATATCAAAAGGCTTGGCCTCCACATACCTGGGAAGTTTCTCCTGGATCAAAGCTATGACCACCCGTATAATAATATCCGCATCCTGTCTTTTTAAAAAAAAGAAATCTCGGCTTTTATTGCTTAGAGTTACCTGCTCTCCCCGGTTGATCTTATGGGCGTTGACAACAATATCGCTCTCTGACGCCTGACGAAAGATTTTTTTTAATTCCACAACAGAAAACTGTCTGCTCCGTATAATATCCCGAAGTACATTTCCCGGTCCTACGCTTGGAAGCTGATTCTCATCACCTACAAGGATCAGACGCGTACCTGCTGTCACAGCCAGAAGCAGCGAATGCATCAAGTGAATATCTACCATGGACATCTCGTCAATAATGATCACATCAGCGTCAAGGGGGTTCTCCGCATTACGCTCAAAATGGATGGCCTGTCCTTCTCTTTCTTCTTCAGGCATTCCGTTTAATTCCAAAAGACGGTGGATCGTCTGCGCCTCATAGCCCGTAGCTTCTGTCATCCGCTTGGCTGCCCGTCCTGTAGGCGCTGCCAGACGAAGTTCCACGCCTTCTCCTGCAAAGAAACGGATAATAGCGTTTATGGTGGTAGTCTTACCTGTTCCCGGTCCTCCTGTCAAAATAAACAGACCATGGCTGGCCGCCTCGGTTACAGCCCGTTTCTGCATTTCATCCAGAGACGTCCCTGTTTCCTTTTCAATCTGGGCGATCCGTCTCTGCACAAACGCTTCGTCCTCCGGGCACAGGATGTTTAGCTCCTGAAGCATCCTGGCTGTATTCAACTCCAGATAATAAAAACGGCTGGGATAAACAAGGATCTCATCTCCTGCTTCCTTCTGGATCACCTTTCTCTCCATAGAGAGATCCATCAGGTGCTTCTCCATATAGGAAACGTCTACCCCCAAAAGCTGGGAAGAACGATAAAACAGTTCTTCTCTTGGAAGATATACATGCCCTTCTCCTGTTGCCTGTAAAAGAGTATACATCATCCCGCTTCGGATTCTGTAATCTGAATCTGTATGGATTCCGATTCTGCCTGCAATTTCATCCGCGATCTTAAATCCCACTCCGCTGATATCATCTGCCAGACGGTATGGGTTCTCCTGCAGAACACTATAAACAGAATCTCCATATTTTTGATAGATCTTTGCGCCAAGGTTCAGCGATATTCCATATTTCTGAAGAAACATCATGGCCTTTCGCATATCTGCTTTTTCTGCTGTCTGAGCTGCGATCTCCCTTGCCTTTTTTTCGCTGATTCCCTTTACTTCAGCAAGACGTTCCGGTTCTTCTTCCACAATTCGAATCGTATCTTCCCCAAAGTGCCTCACGATCCTTCCTGCCAAGGCAGCTCCGATTCCCTTAATGGCTCCTGATCCCAGATATCTTTCCATTGCCAGGGCATCCTGAGGCATTTTTTCGGTAAAAGAGGAAATCTGAAACTGCTTTCCATACACATGATGATTTGTATAGCTGCCAACAGCCTCAATGGAAGCCCCCTGATTAATTACAGGAAAAGTTCCCACGCAGGTCAGCTCTTCTTCGCCTTCCACGCCCTTCATCACAAATACAGTATATCCGTTTTCCTCATTTCTGAAAATTATATGGTCAATATATCCAGTTACCGATTCATTCATATCCTCAATCTTCCATTCTTGCCATGATTTCTGCGTATTTTCCAGTTCCTACTGCCACAACGTTCATAGCGTTCTGTACTGTCAGTGTATTCACTCCTGTTCTCTGCTCAATAAGAGCGTCCATTCCGCGAAGCAGGGCGCCGCCTCCTGTAAGAACAATTCCTCTGTCTACAATATCTGCCGCAAGCTCTGGCGGAGTCTTTTCCAGAACGCCATGCACAGCCTCTACGATCTGTCCGGTAGCGTCGCGAAGAGCCGCCCTCACCTCCTCTGAAGTAAGTTTCACTGTCTTAGGAAGGCCCGTCATAATATTTCGTCCCTTAACCTCCATTACCTGAGGATTGGATTCCTGTACAGCTGTTCCTATCTTCATTTTGATCTGTTCCGCCATGTCCTCTCCAATAAAAAGGCTGTGGCTTTTGCGTACATATTCCATGATCGCCTGATCAAAACTGTCTCCTGCCACCTTCACGGAAGCAGATACCACGACGCCGCCCAGAGAAATCACTGCCACGTCTGTAGTTCCCCCTCCAATATCAACGATCAGGTTTCCAAAAGGCTTAGTAATGTCCACTCCAGAACCAATAGCCCCTGCAATAGGTTCTTCCACCAGAAACACATGTCTTGCCCCTGCCTGGTAGGTTACTTCCTCCACTGCCTTGCGCTCCACCTCTGTAATGCCGCTTGGCACACAAATACTGATACGAGGCTTACGAAAAGCTCTGTTCCCCATAGCCTTTGTAATAAAATATTTCAGCATCTTCTCTGTAACATTAAAATCTACGATCACGCCCTGGCGGATTGGACGGATCACCTCCATATTAGAGGTAACATGTCCCGCCATCTGACGGGCCTCCTCGCCGATGGCTTTTATTTTTTCTGTATCTTTATCATAAACCACAACAGAAGGCTCCTGAAGTACAAGTCCCTTCCCTGTGGAATATACCAGACTGTTCCTGGTACCAAGATCAATTCCGATATCGCTTGCAGGCATATCCTCCCTCCTTTCCGGCTGCATCCTGCCAAAATAATGATATTTTCGTTACTGCTCACAACAACGTATGAACAGTAACATATTATTTACCATTACATCATTTTTCCAAATCAAGATATCTTGCAACATACTGTCCTGTATAGGACTTGGAAATACTGGCAATCTCCTCGGGAGTTCCCTTTGCAATCACAGTTCCTCCCCGGTCTCCCCCTTCCGGTCCCATATCAATAATATAATCTGCAGTCTTGATCACATCAAGATTATGTTCAATAACAACCACCGTATTGCCGCCTTCTGACAGTCGCTTCAAAATATCCACCAGCTTGTGAACGTCTGCAAAATGAAGGCCTGTAGTAGGTTCATCCAAAATATAGATGGTTCTTCCCGTACTTCTCCTGCTCAGTTCCGTGGCCAGCTTAATACGCTGGGCCTCTCCTCCAGAAAGCTCTGTAGACGGCTGTCCCAGACGGATGTAAGAAAGCCCTACGTCATATAAGGTCTGGATCTTTCTGCGAATGGACGGAATATTTTCAAAAAATTCCAGCGCCTCTTCCACAGTCATATTCAGCACATCATAAATATTTTTGTCTTTATACTTCACTTCCAGAGTTTCACGGTTGTACCGCTTTCCCTTGCAGACTTCGCAGGGTACGTACACGTCGGATAAAAAGTGCATTTCTATCTTAATGATTCCGTCTCCACTGCAGGCCTCGCATCTTCCGCCTTTTACATTAAAACTGAAGCGGCCCTTTTTGTAGCCTCTTGCCTTGGCGTCTGCCGTAGAAGCAAAAAGATCTCGAATCTGGTCAAAAACCCCTGTGTAAGTAGCCGGGTTGGATCTGGGAGTTCTTCCAATAGGAGACTGGTCAATACTGATCACCTTATCAAGTTCCTCTAATCCCAGAATCTCCTTATGTTTGCCAGGGATAATTCTGGCCCGGTTTAGATCCCTTGCCAAAGTCTTATACAGCACCTCGTTAATGAGAGAGCTTTTTCCTGAGCCGCTGACTCCTGTTACGCATGTCATCACGCCCAGAGGAATATCTACATTGACCTGCTTCAGGTTATTTTCTGCAGCTCCGCGGATTTTCAGCCAGCCAGAGGGCTGCTTCCTTTCCAAAGGAACAGGAATTTTGTATTTACCGCTTAAATAAGCCCCTGTAACAGACTCCGGGTTCTTCATCAGATCCTCTGCCGTTCCCATGGCTACAAGCTGTCCCCCATGTTCGCCGGCTCCCGGCCCAATATCCACCACGCAGTCTGCAGCTCGCATAGTATCTTCATCATGTTCTACCACGATCAGGCTGTTTCCAAGATCGCGAAGCCGCATAAGGGCTTTCAGAAGTTTGTCGTTATCTCTCTGATGAAGTCCGATACTGGGCTCGTCAAGAATATATGCCACTCCAACCAGACCTGAACCGATCTGTGTAGCCAGGCGGATTCTCTGCGCCTCTCCTCCGGATAGGGTGGAAGTGGCTCTTCCCAGAGAAAGATAATCCAGGCCTACCTCTGCCAGAAATCCTACTCTGGCCCGTATTTCCTTAAGGATCTGTTTTCCGATCAATTCCTGCTGCGGGGTAAGAACCAGATCCTCCAGGAATTTTTTCAGATTCTCAATAGAGAGCGCTGTCAGTTCATAAATATTCTTGTCTCCTACAGTGACAGCCAGAGCTTCTTTTTTCAGACGCTGACCCTTACATGTCTTACAGGGCGTAATCCTCATAAAAGATTCATACTCCTGCTTCATGGCGTCTGAACCAGTCTCTCTGTATCTCTGCTCTACATTCTTGATCAGACCAGGAAAAGCCACATCATACACGCCTTCTCCTCTCTGGCCTTTATAATAAACCTTAACGGAACGTCCTTCTGTTCCATGGATCAGAACGTCCTTGATCTTTTGGGGATAGTCCTGAAAAGGAGTGTCCAAACTAAAATCATATTCCCTGGCAAGGGCGTCCAGGATCGCTCTGGTAAAACTGCCCTTATCCGTACAGGACTGCCATCCCATCACAGCAATGGCTCCCTGGGAAATGCTTAAGGACTTGTCCGGGATCATCAGATCCTCGTCAAATTCCATTTTGTAGCCAAGTCCAAAACAGTCCGGGCAGGCTCCAAAAGGATTATTAAAGGAAAAGCTCCGGGGCTCGATCTCATCAATACTGATCTGACAGTCCGGGCAGGAAAAACTCTGACTGAATGTCAGAACATTTCCATCCATGGTGTCTACCATAAGAAGCCCTTCCGAAAGATCCAGAACTGTCTCAATAGAATCAGCCAGTCTCTTCTCAATTCCCGGCTTTACAACTAAACGGTCCACAATAATTTCTATATTGTGCTTGATATTTTTATCAAGCTTAATTTCTTCTGATAATTCATACAGACTTCCGTCAATCTGAACGCGGACGTAGCCGCTTCTTTTTGCCTGATCCAAAAGCTTTGCATGAGTTCCCTTCCGTCCCCGCACTACCGGAGCAAGAAGCTGAAGCCGTGTCCTCTCAGGAAGCGACATAATATGATCTACCATCTGATCCACTGTCTGCTTCTTGATCTCCTTGCCGCATTTGGGACAATGGGGGATTCCGATCCTTGCATAAAGAAGGCGAAAATAATCATAGATCTCTGTCACTGTTCCCACTGTAGAACGAGGATTTCGGTTGGTAGACTTCTGGTCAATAGAAATCGCAGGAGGAAGACCTTCGATCATCTCCACGTCTGGTTTCTCCATCTGACCCAGAAACTGTCTTGCATAGGAAGACAAAGATTCCATATACCGCCTCTGGCCTTCTGCATAAATCGTATCAAATGCCAGAGAGGATTTTCCCGAACCGCTGACTCCTGTCAGAACTACAAACTCATCTCTTGGAATATCTACGCTGAGGTTTTTTAGATTGTTTACGTTTGCGCCGCGGATTTTGATAAACTTTTTGCCTGCCGTATGTTCAGTCATTTGTTCCTCCAAATTCTATCCTGTATC
This sequence comes from uncultured Blautia sp., assembly GCF_937880195.1. GTDB lineage: Bacteria > Bacillota > Clostridia > Lachnospirales > Lachnospiraceae > Blautia_A. The sequence continues at coordinate 128,809 of NZ_CALFLA010000042.1, read as the reverse complement.
GTAATTATTCGCTGTCCTGTTGTTACTGTACAGAATCTACAAAGTACATCAGTCCTGAAGAAAATCTGCCAGAATCCAGTTGCTTACATGGATTCCCCTGGGGGTAAGTCTCCAGAACCCGTTTTTATTTTCCAAAAGTTCCATGTTTTTGTATTTTTGGAGAGATTCTCCATAAACCTTAAGAAGAGGAACTCCAAAGCATTCCTGAAAATCTGCTTCTGAAACTCCTTCTGTCATACGAAGCCCAAGGAACATAAATTCCTCCTGCTGCTCCTTCCTGGTAAGAATAACAGTATCTTTTCGGATCTTCTGAGGGCTACCGCTGTTCTGCAGGTATTCCTGCATATCGCTGGTGTTATTCCAGCGGGTATCTCCCCCGATCAGCGACGCTGCCCCAAGGCCAAGACCCAGATAATCCGTCCTCATCCAATATCCTTTATTATGTCTGCATTCATAGCCTTTTCGTGCATAGTTGGAGATCTCATACTGAAGGTATCCGTATTCTCCCAGGATTCGGGCTGTGTCCTCATACATCTGATATTCTTCATCCTCTCCCGGAAGATCCAGTTTCCTTTTGGCAAAGGGAGTTCCCTCTTCCACGATCAGGCTGTATGCGGAAATATGTTCCGGTTTCAGATCTGCCACAGTCTTCAGATTCCTGTTCCAGCTTTTCCTTGTCTGTCCCGGTATAGCTGACATAAGATCTATGTTTATATTGTCAAATCCAGCCGCTCTGGCAAGGTGATAACTTTCCAGAAACTCCTGATACGTATGGATTCTGCCAAGAGCGCGCAGCTCCCCATCGTCTGCGGACTGAAGTCCGATACTTAATCGGTTAATGCCTGCTTCCCGGTAATCCTTCAGTTTCTCTGATGTCAGCGTTCCTGGATTTGCTTCCATGGTGATCTCTGCATTGTCCGAAAAAACAAAACGTCTTCTGAGAGCTTCCATAATTCGGATAATATTTTCGGACTGCACTGCCGAAGGCGTTCCTCCCCCGATAAAAACAGTGGAGATCTCTCTTTCAGAAAAATCCCCGCTTTTACTAATTTCTGTCAGGAGAGCCTCCACATAGTTATTCTGCGTTTCTGCATTTGCAGGACCAGACAGGAAGTCGCAGTAATCACACTTTTTTATGCAAAAAGGAATATGGACATAAAGCTCCATAAGAGCATTAGGATTCCTCAACTTCTTCCTCCTTAGAATCTGTATTCTCTGATTCTTTTTCTTCACCGGAAGGCTCTGTAGCGGAAACAGCTCCCGAACCGCCTTCGTTGACAAGGTATTCGTTGATCATGGTGATACCGTCATTTGTTACTACTGCATCCTTATTGATCTTCTCCGGTTCCAAGGTTGGTGTCGCCTCAGGAGTAATGCTGATTTTAAGCACCTGCCTGGATGCCGGGTCGGATTTTTTCTTTCCGCAGCCGCAGCCTGCCAAAAATACGCAAAGTACCAGCACAGAAACAGCAGTAAATTTCTTTATGGTTGATCTTTTCATATATGTCCCTTTCGTAAAAGCCTGCTGTCAGAGAAAATATGGATTCTCTTATTTCTCGTCCAGCTTCAAAACGCTCATAAATGCCTTCTGAGGAATCTCCACGTTTCCTACCTGACGCATACGTTTCTTTCCTTCCTTCTGTTTCTCCAGAAGCTTCTTCTTACGGGAAATATCGCCGCCGTAACACTTGGCAAGAACATCCTTACGCATAGCCCTGACTGTCTCTCTGGCAATGATCTTACTGCCTACTGCCGCCTGGATCGGGATTTCAAACAGCTGTCTCGGAATCTCTTCCTTCAGTTTCTCACACATCTTACGGCCTCTCTCATAGGCAGTCTCTGAGTGGACAATAAAGGAAAGCGCATCCACCTCTTCTTTATTTACAAGGATATCCAGCTTCACAAGCTCGCTTCTCTCATAACCGCAAAGATCATAATCCAGGGAAGCATATCCTCTGGATCGGGATTTCAGCGCGTCAAAAAAGTCATAAATGATCTCATTAAGAGGCAGCTTGTACTTCAGAAGAGCACGGGTTTCTTCCATATAATCCATGCCGATATACTGACCTCTCCGCTCCTGGCAAAGCTCCATGATCGCACCAATAAACTCCGTTGTCACCATAATCTCCGCATTGACCATAGGCTCCTCCATATACTCAATCTCTGAAGGATCTGGAAGGTTGGAGGGATTTGTCAGCTCGATCATATCTCCGTTTGTCTTATAGACCTTATAAATTACTCCCGGCGCTGTTGTTACAAGGTCGAGGTTATATTCTCTTTCCAGTCTCTCCTGAATGATCTCCAGATGGAGAAGTCCAAGAAAACCGCACCGAAAACCAAAGCCCAGAGCCACAGACGTCTCCGGCTCATAAAACAGGGACGCATCATTAAGCTGAAGCTTCTCCAAAGCGTCTCTGAGATCGCCGTACTTAGCTCCGTCTGCCGGATAGAGTCCGCAGTAAACCATGGGCTGTACTTTTTTATAACCAGGAAGAGCCTCTGCGCATGGTCTGGAAACCTCTGTCACCGTATCACCCACACGGGTATCGCTTACATTCTTAATACTTGCAGTAAAATATCCTACCATTCCTGCGGAAAGCTCATCGCATGGAATAAAACGTCCTGCGCCGAAATATCCCACCTCTACAACCTCGGCAGTAAATCCGGTAGCCATCATCTTAACCTGAGCTCCCTTACTGATCCGTCCGTCCATCAAACGGCAAAATACAATAACCCCCTTATAGGAATCATAAATGGAATCAAAAATCAACGCCTTCAGCGGCGCGTCAGGATCCCCCTGAGGGGAGGGAATCTTCTCCACGATCTGTTCCAGAACCTCTTCAATATTCAGTCCCGTCTTAGCGGAAATCCTTGGCGCATCCTGGGCTTCCAGACCGATCACATCCTCGATCTCATTTATAACGCGCTCCGGCTCGGCGCTTGGAAGGTCAATCTTATTAATAACCGGAAGCACATCCAGATTGTGCTCCAGGGCAAGATATACATTTGCCAGTGTCTGGGCTTCAATTCCCTGGGCCGCATCCACCACAAGAATAGCTCCGTCACATGCCGCAAGGCTTCTGGACACCTCATAATTAAAGTCTACATGCCCCGGTGTATCGATCAGGTTAAAAATATATTCTTCTCCATTCCTGGCCTTATATACAATACGGACTGCCTGAGATTTAATCGTAATTCCTCTTTCTCTCTCCAGATCCATGTTATCCAGGATCTGCGCCTGCATCTCCCTCTGGGTCAGAAGACCTGTTTGTTCTATAATGCGGTCGGCAAGTGTGGATTTGCCGTGGTCGATATGTGCAATAATGCAGAAATTACGGATCTTGCTCTGATCTGTCATTTTGCAGCGTTCCTCCTCTTATCTACTGTGTTTTCATCGTATTCGTGCCTCATTATAGCATAAATACACGCATCAAGTCCAGACGTGTACAGCGGGTTTCCTAATGTCTCTGATCCTATGTTGCCGCTGTTTTCTTTGTTTTTATTATACAAACATATGTTCCGATTTTCAAGTCCCTTTTTGGATTTTCATTCCCCACATTTCTACATATTATGACAAAACCTAGTCTTTTTGACCTATTCTCCTGACAGTACCCGGTTCAAAATGTCAGCAAAAGGCTCCATTGCATTTTTTACCTCCTGAACTGTATTTGTCTGGGCTCCTGCTTCCAGAAGAACGGATCTCTGACGCAGATGAAGATTATACCGAAGCCCGGAAAGATAAATTCCTCTGTAAAACTCCGGGTAATACTGGGCCGCCTGATATTCCATTTGGAAAGAAAAAGAAAGATTATCCTGTATGTAAGGATTGGGAAGATAATCCACCTGCCCGCTGGAAAGAGTATAGCTAAGCCCATTATAAAACATGATCTGAGCCGTAGGCTTTCCGTTGATTTCTGTCACCAAATGGCGGTCCTCCGGTACTCCGTCTCTGTGAAGATCAATTATCACTTCTATGGAAGGATTTTTCTTAAGAATTTCTTCTATATAAGGACGTGCGTAATCATAAGCCTTGCCACGGTCAAGCTGTCCTCCTGCCAGGTCAAATTCCTCTGTTACATGAATCACCTGATAACCATAGGTCTTTGTCAGAATCTCTGTAAGATAATTCCCCACGCCTACGATCGTGTCTTCCACCTCGCCTTCTCTGGAATCAGCAAAGGTTTCCTGGGTATGACTGTGATAAATAAGAATCTGGGGAACCCCGGCATTCTTTTTTATGGAAAGATCTTTTTCCAGAAAACGGGCCGCATTCAGCTGGTCTGCATTTGTTGCCGTATTAGCGTCCACAATAAAAAAATTGTTTAAAAGATAATCATAATCTCCAAGGCGCTCCGGCGAGAGATCAATAATAGGCCTGGGCTGGATCTGCGCCAGTGCAGGCGCCAGTTCCTCTTTCTCAGAAGGAGCAGCGGGGGCCTGAGTTGTCTTAGGCGCCTGGGCAGCCTCCGGGATCTGCGTTGTCGCTGGAACCTGCGTAACCTCCGGGATCTGGGTTGACTCTGGAACCTGCGTAGCCTTCGGGCTTTGAGTTTCCTTGGGAGCCTGCGTAACCTCCGGGGCCTGTACAGTTTCCCGGGATAAAGACGCGGCCGGCTGCTGCCCGTTTTTTTGCAGGTTTTCCTCTTCAATGAGCCTTGCCAAATATTCCCCATTATTTTCCTGAAGTATTTTATAGGTTTCCGGGTCTTCCCTTAAAGGCACTTTTCTGGCTTTCTGCTCCAAAAAGCAATACAGCGGCAGCTGCCTGTACACATTTCCCCCCATAAAAAACAATCCCGGCTTCACTGCCAGAACTGCAAAAAAACATAGGCTTAAAATAACGCAGGAAATTTTCTGGAGCCTTGTCATAGGATCACCTCTTTCAAATTATCCTATGATTCGGCTCCCTCAATTATTCCTCAGCCGGAAAATGCCAGATTCAATCCTTCTGATATTGTAAAGCTGAGATATTTTATTGTCTCGTCCACATCTTTTGGAGTAACAAACATGCTGTACAGATTCGGAGAGATCATTTCCTCCAGAAACTCTTTTTGTTCCTGTTCTTCCAGCGCATCCAAAAGATTCGCCATAGAATCATGTACGATTGTAGCTGCATCCACCACTGTCGGTACGCCGATTCCGATAACTCTGACCTGAAGATTTTCTTCTGTCAGCCCGTTTCTGTGATTTCCCACCCCAGACCCCGGATGTATCCCTGTGTCTGTAATCTGTACTGTCCGGTTCAGCCTCCGAATGCTCCGGGCTGCAAGCGCGTCTACAGCAATAACAACATCCGGTTTCGTTTCTGATACAACCCCTTCCACAATCTCCGACGTTTCCATTCCTGTCTGTGCCATCACCCCGGGAATGAGGCCGCTGGTGCGGTGAAGAATTTCTTTTCCTGTACTTTTCAGTCCATATTCCCTGATAATATGCCGGGTCATCCTGAGATTTTCCACCACCATAGGTCCGAGAGCATCCGCCGTAATCCCTTTATTTCCAAGACCCACCACAAGGACAGAACATTCCCTTTCCAGATCGATCAGCTGCCGGAGATGGCGGGCGATTTCTTCTGAAATCTCTCTGTGGTAATCTTCATCTGAGGCAGAAAGATTTGGCGCTTCTATTGTAATATAATTTCCCTGAGGTCGTCCCATAACCTTTGCTCCATTTTCTGTTGTGATCTTTACTACGGTTGTACGGATATCCTTTTCTTCATTATAATCCTCATGAACCTCTACTCCTCGAAGCGACGTATTCTTTTCCCCAAAACTTTCTGTGGCCTCCAGAGCCAGATCTGTCCGAATTCTGCTGTTTCCCAACATTTCTTTTCCTCCCGCCTGTTTTTATGAAACAGAAACCTTCATTACTGTTCACTGCGTTCACAGCAACGAGCCAAAATTCATTCCAAATTGCCTTCGGCAATGGAATTTTGACTTGTATGTCTCGGGATTTTGTCACATTCGTGCCAAAACACCTCGCGGAATAGTGACGCATGAACAAAAACCTTTCTTTTATTAATATAGAATTTACAGTTTTATGAGAATTATGTATTGACATTCCAAGATATGTGTACTAAAATAAATAAGCATGTTCACAGGAGCGCCCGTGTCTGTTTCTGTGAAGACAATCACAAAACATGAAATGGAGGTGTACCACATTGGCTAACATTAAATCCGCAAAGAAAAGAATTTTAGTAAACAGAACAAAAGCTGCGAGAAACAAATCTATCCGCTCTGCTGTTAAGACTTCTATCAAAAAAGTAGAGGCTGCAGTTCAGAACAACGATAAGGCTGCTGCACAGGTAGCGCTTAATGATGCAATTGCTACTATCAGCAAAGCAACATCCAAGGGTGTTTACCACAAGAACAACTGTGCAAGAAAAGTTTCCCGTTTGACAAAAGCCGTAAACAGCATTGGCTAATAGAAAACGAAAATTATTTTAATTATAAGCTTATAATTAAAAAAGACAGTCACAACCGTCATGTGACTGTCTTTTTTCTATATATCAATAAATCTCCCATGAATAAATCCTCCTAAATCTGTCCACACTAGACAAGGCAACCATTATCTAAGGAGGATACGATTATGACCATTTTAAATTGTACTGCTGTCACCTGTGTTTATAACAAAGACCAGCTCTGTTCCAGGGGAGAAATCGAAGTCATGGGACATGGCGCCCAGGCGGCAGACGAAACAAGCTGCGGAAGTTTCCGCGACAGAAACGATGAGTCTGTAACCAACAGCGCAAAAGAATCCTGTGGATGTGAAAAAATCTCCATTGACTGCAAAGCTCATGACTGCACTTATAACCAGCACTGTAAATGCACTGCCGCCGCCATTGATATCGACGGTCCAAACGCCAACGCATCAAAAGAAACAAAATGCAGCACTTTTGAATGTAAGTGCTGACAGCATCCTCGCGGAACGTTTTTTGTGCATCAGAAAAAACTAATATAGAATATACCACTTACCTGCTGCACAAAAAAGCGCTGTTCCTCATCAGTTATTGGTGATGGAACAGCGCTTTCTTTATTTTTGTTATTATTTATCTGTTTTTCAGGAAATCCGGGATCTGGATATCTTTTTTCTGTACTGTGCTGGTAGGAACCTTTGCACCGTAAGAAGAATTCATATTCGGAAGACTGAAGCTAGGCATAGTCATACCGGATGCAGAAGTTGTATTTCCTGCCGGAGCAGCCGGTCTTCTTACTGAAAACGGTGAAGAAGCTGTGTTTCTTCCGCCAAAGGAAGATCCGTTCTTCGGAGCTGCGTCTGTCAGTCCTGTAGCAATTACAGTGATTCTTGCATAGTCTGCAACAGAATCATCATACATTGCACCAAAGATGATATTTGCTTCCTCTCCTGTCAGCTCCTGAACATAGCTTGCCGCATCATTTGCGTCCATAAGAGAAATATCACCGGAAATATTAATGATCACATGGGTTGCACCCTTAATGGTTGTCTCAAGAAGCGGAGAAGATACAGCCTGCTGAACAGCCTCCATAGCCTTATCGTCGCCTCTCGCCTCACCGATACCGATGTGAGCAATACCCTTATCTGTCATAACTGTCTGAACGTCTGCAAAGTCAAGGTTGATCAGAGCCGGCAGATTGATCAGGTCTGTAATTCCCTGAACTGCCTGCTGAAGAACCTCGTCAGCCTTGCGCAGAGCCTCCGGCATGGTTGTCCGGCGGTCAACGATCTCCAGAAGTTTATCATTAGGGATCACGATCAAAGTATCCACGGATTTCTTCAGGTTCTCAATTCCGGCAAGTGCATTGTTCATACGTGTTTTAGCTTCAAAACGGAAAGGCTTGGTAACAACGCCAACAGTAAGGATTCCCATTTCCTTTGCTGCTGCTGCGATTACTGGAGCTGCTCCTGTTCCGGTTCCGCCGCCCATACCGCAGGTAACAAATACCATGTCTGCGCCTTCTATTAACTGTTTTACTTCTTCTATACTTTCCTCAGCGGCCTTCTGACCAACTTCCGGCTGTGCTCCCGCACCAAGGCCTTTCGTTATCTTTTCACCAATCTGAAGTACTGTTGGAGCCTTACAGAGAGTTAATGCCTGCTTGTCAGTATTGACACCTACAAACTCTACTCCTCCGATGGTCTCTTCCACCATTCTGTTTACTGCATTATTTCCAGCTCCGCCCACGCCAATCACTATGATCTTGGCAGAGGACTCAGCTTCGTTTGACATAATCTCTAACAATGTACTTCCTCCTTTTATTTCACCGATTTTTAATCGTAATCTACCTGCATATAGTATATCATATAGTTTTTTTGAAAATTAATCAACTACTATTTTTGTTTTTTTATACTTTTTTCATGGATTTTCGCCATTTCTGCCAGTATATCCGTTTTCTCAGCAAAAAGCCGCGTCCTTAAGAACCGCTTTCGCCATCCTAATATTCTTCTTTCGAATAGTCTTCATATCCCTCAGAATAATCTTCGTAGGAGCCGTCCTCCTCATAAGAACCATCGCCTTCATAAGAACCGTCTCCCTCTTCCTCTTCCTGGCTTTCTTCTGAAAGATTAGGGTTCGGGCCTATATAATTGCCTTCTCTGTCATACTCTCCCGAACCGGTAAAACTTCCATCTTCTGTATAGCCTCCGGTCCAGTCTCCAAAAGAATCTATCAGTTCCTGGGTCGGCGCAGGTCCTACATAATTCCAGTTTACATCATATTCCCCATATCCAGTATAGTCTCCCTCTTCGTCATAACCGCCAGACCATGCTTCAAGAGCATAATCAAGAGCTGATTTCGGCCTCTCGCCTACATATTTTCCATTTTCGTCGTAAACGCCGTCTCCGGTATATTCTCCGTTTTCGTCATAGCCTCCGGTCCAGTTCTCTGCCGTTACTTCCTCCACTTCTGCCTCAAAGGTAATATTTTTTACCGTCCGGCTTACATTTTCTGCATGAAGGATGCCCTTCTCTCCTGAAATCTGAGGTAAAATAGCAATCACGCGGCTCATCTTATCTTCTAGATTTACATCCTTTCCAAGGTTCACCGTAACGTCTCCATAAAGAAGGCTGATCTCATAATTCTCGTCAAACACAATATGATCTGGCATACTGTCGTTCTTGGCAAAAATAGTAGACAGGGCAACCGCTGTATTAAGAACAGTTTCTTTAATAGGAAGCGGTTCATCCCGAACTACTTTTTTTACGGAAATCCCATCAAAAAAGGGGATTTTTTCATCTCGTGTCTTTTCTCCCTCAATAAAAACTCCGTTCCTGTCAAAATAGATATAACTGTCCAGATAAGGGATACATCCAACCGCTTTTTTTTCTTTTACGCCGATCACAAGGGTATTTCTGTTGGACCTGCTTACAGTAAAGGCCTCAACAAAAGGAATCCCCTCTGTCTGACTGTTGGAATAAAGAAGAGGCGCAAGTATGGAATTGCCAGCCATAGGTCCGCGAAGGATCATGGATCGGATCTCCTTTTCCGTATAGCGGTTGCTTCCCATAACCTCCACGTCCGTTACCTGAAAATAGGTAAAGAAAAAGATCACCCCTGCCAGCAGACAGGCGCCTATTCCTCCCATAATATACTGTTTTTGTTTTTTTGTAAGGTTTGATTTTTTCTTGTATTTGGATGTTCGCATAAAAATTAAATTCCTGTATACTCTTTTATCTGGCCGCCCAGCCGGAAAAGATCTTCGCAGATATGTTCATATCCTCTGTGGATAAAAGAACAGCCGCAGACCTGTGTTTCTCCCTCCGCTGCCAGCGCAGCAACGATCAAAGCGGCTCCTCCCCGCAATTCCCTGGCTTTTACCCGACATCCCCTTAAAGGATTCCCTCCGTGGATCCGGGCTTCTCTGCCTTTTACTTCAATGGAAGCCCCCATTCTCACCAGATCTTCCACAAGACGAAAGCGGTTTTCAAAAATATTTTCCCGGATCACGCTCTCTCCTTCTATTGTGGTAAGGACAGCCATCAAAGGCGATTGAAGATCTGTAGGAAATCCAGGATAAACTTCTGTTTCCAAAAACGGAAGCGGAAGGCTTACCCTGCTTCCATCAGCTATTAGTTTACCACTGTTCCAGTTGTATTGTCCACCCATTTTGCCATACACTTCAAGAAATGCGTCCATTTCTCCAGCAGGAGCATTGAGAATTTCAATCTTCCCCCTTGTGGCTGCGGCGGCGCAAAGATAGGTTCCCGCTACAATACGGTCAGGTGGGATCCTCATATATCCAGGCCCCAGCTCAGAAGTCCCGGTGATACAAATACAGTCTGTACCTTCTCCTTTTATCCGGGCGCCCATACTCCGAAGGAAACTGCACAGCCATTTTATTTCTGGTTCTGCTGCGCAGCCATGCAGTACCGTATCTCCTTTTGCAGTTACTGCAGCCAGGATTCCCTGCTCCGTTGCCCCCACACTTTTCTTTACAAAATGAACCTCTCCTCCATGAAATCCGCTGCAGAAAGCCTGCATTTCATAATCTGTTTCCTCAATAGAAGCCCCCAGCATACGCAGCACATAAAGATGCTGATCTACTGGTCTCTTACCGATCACGCAGCCTCCCGGGTACCCCATGGACGCTTTTTTATTCCTGGCAAGAAGAGGCGCCAGAAGCATCACAGAAGAACGCATTCTTCCGGTACAGACGCCGGAGATCTCTGTTCCTTCAGCCAAAGTGCAGTCCAGATACAGACAGTTTTTATCCCACCAGGTCGCTGCCCCTAATTTGTGAAGGATTTCTTCCATACAAAATACATCTGCTATGGCCGGACAGTCTTCCAGAACGCTGATCCCCCTGTGAAGAAGAGCCGCCGCCATCATGGGCAGCGCGGCGTTTTTGGATCCCTGTACGGATATCTTACCCTGAAGCGGTTTTCCTCCTGTAATACAAATTTCATCCAAACCGTTCACTCCCCAAAGGGCCTCTTGCATTTATTGTATGCAGTATTCTATTTTCTGTGACTGCTGACGCTTAACGCCAAACCCATTTCCGCAAGAAGAAATACTACCGAAGTTCCTCCATAGCTGACAAAAGGCAGAGTAATCCCTGTATTGGGAATGGTATTTGTCACAACAGCAATGTTTAAGATTACCTGGATTGCCATATGTCCCATGATTCCGGCACAGACCAAAGCTCCCTGAAGATCCCGGCTGTGCATGGCAGTGACACAAAGCCTCCACAAAAGAAGCACGAACACAAAGATCAATGCCAGAGCTCCGAAAAGCCCCAGTTCTTCACAAATAATAGAATAAATCATATCATTCTGAGCCTCAGGTACAAATCCCAGCTTCTGCAGACTACTCCCCAGCCCCCGTCCAAAAAGGCCTCCGCTTCCAATGGCATAAAGCCCCTGAATGGTCTGAAAGCCCTTTTCATACTTTTCTGGATTGCGCCAGATAGCAAGTCGTTCCAGACGATAGCTTTCTGCTGCCAGAAATACTGTCACAAAAGCAGCTCCTGCCCCTCCAAGACCAATAAACTGCATATATCCCGGACTGGAAGCAAAAATCAGGATTACCCCTATCCCCAGAATAATAATGGCTGTACTTAAATTATTAGAACCCACCAGTCCTACTATCGGAAGCAGTGTTGCCATTGTCCTGCACATAAACAAGATCCCAGAAGTCTTTTTTTTGCTGCGGCTGATCTGCCATGCCAGAAAAAGGATCACCGCCGCCTTGGCAAATTCTGAAGGCTGAAAAGAAAAAGGTCCCAGATTCAGCCACCGCTTAGAACCGTTGATCTCCTGCCCTGCCAAAAGCACTGCCGTAGACAGGATCAGAGACATAATATAAAGAAACGGCGCCCCTTCCACCAAAATATGATAATCTATTGTCGATACCAGATACATTGCCATAAGCCCCAGGGCTGTGGCAAAAAGCTGTTTTTTGAAGTAATATGCAGAATCATGAAAACGGACTCTTCCATTATATGAACTGGCGCTATAAAGAATCACCAGTCCAAATATTGTCAGAAAAAGTACCAGAAGCAGTAAAATCGCATCTGGTTTTTTATCCTGTTTTCCATATAATTTATCCATATCCGCCTCCTGCCTCCACATTACTATTATAAATATGAGGTTCTGCCCCTCCAAAGAACTTCTGTCGCCACAAAAAAAGCCGGAAATATCTCTTTTGATATTTCCGGCTTTTTTATATCCGATTTTAATATGTAACCTACGCCATAAGAAAACTTTTATAGATTTCTTACATATTCCTTGAATTTATCGCCTCTCTGCTCATAATTGTCAAACTGGCCCCAGCTTGCGCAGGCAGGAGAAAGAAGAACGGCTTCTCCAGGGCTGGCATTCTCTGCACAGACTTTCACAGCCTCCTCCAGATCTTCGCAGAGAATGCAGGGACATACGCCCAGTCTTTCTGCAGCGTCCCTGATCGTTTCTTTTGTCTGTCCGATCAGCACCAGAGAGCGCACCTTGCCGTCAAAGCTGTTCAGCCACTCATCATAGCTGGACCCCTTATCGTAGCCGCCTCCGATCAGCCAGGTGGGACGATTCATGGCCTGGATTCCCTTGATAGCTGCGTCAGGATTGGTTCCCTTGGAATCATTATAATATGCCACGCCATTTTTTTCTGTTACATATTCGATCCTGTGCTCCACAGCAGTAAATTCACAAATGCTCTTTCTGATACTGTCCACAGGCACTCCTGCATAGTAGGCCATGGCGGAAGCCGCCATTACGTTCTCATAATTGTGTCTGCCAAGAAGTTTCAGATCCCCTGTTTTTACAAGAAGGATCTCCTCTTGTTCTGTTCTCAGTATGATCTTGTCCCCATCCAGGAAAATCCCCTGATCAAGAGCCTGTTCACTGGAAAAATATACGGTTTTCGGCACAATATTTTTGCCAAATTCGCGAAGTACAGGGTCTTCATAATTCAAAACGCAAACGTCTTCCGGTTTCTGATTCTTAACGATCAATTCCTTGACCCTTATGTACTCCTCCATAGTATGATGACGGTTCAGATGATCTTCTGTAATATTTAAAATCGCACTGACCTTTGGAGCAAAGGCTTCTATTGTCTCAAGCTGAAAGCTAGATATCTCTGCAACTGTCACAGAATCCTCTTTCATCTCCAGAGATTTAGAGGTATACGGCGTTCCGATATTTCCTACTACAAATACAGATTCTACCGCGTCAGACATAATCTTTCCAAGAAGGGCTGTTGTAGTTGTTTTTCCGTTTGTTCCCGTAATTGCCAGAACTCTGCCCTTTCCGGTACGGTAAGCAAGTTCCACCTCTCCCCATACAGGAAGCCCCTGGTCGTAAAAGCTTTTTACAAGAGGAAGATTTGTAGGAACTCCTGGGCTTAACACAACAAGATCCAGACTTTCTCTGACGCTTCCCGGAAGCTCTCCTGCATAAATTTCCACGTTTTTGTGATTTATTTTATGTAAAACCGCTTCTTTGTCAAGGTCTGCCTTTCCATCATAAATAACCGGCAAAGCGCCAACCTGACCCAGAAGCTCTGCAGCGCCGATCCCGCTGATTCCTGAACCAAATACAAGAACTTTTTTGCCTTTTAATTCCATTGCCTTTTCCTCCTTATCAAAGCGCCAGAAATGCGATCAGGCACATAATGGCTGTCACTATGGAAAATACTGCCACAACCCTTGTCTCTGACCATCCGCAAAGCTCAAAATGATGATGGATAGGCGCCATCTTGAAGATTCTCTTACCGTGAGTTGCCTTAAAATATGTTACCTGGATGATTACAGAAAGCACTTCTACAAGGTAGATAAGACCAACCAGAAGAATAAACAGCGGCATCTGAAGCACATAGGCAACGCCTGCCACAAATCCTCCTAAAGCAAGAGAGCCTGTATCTCCCATAAACACCTTGGCCGGATATACGTTAAACAGAAGAAATCCCATAAGACCGCCTACAACCGCACAGGTAATAGGCTCGATCCCTGCCTTTGTTCCCATTGACACAACAGTAAAAAATACAGCCACGATCAAAGTAACGCTGGAGGCAAGACCGTCCAGACCGTCTGTGAAGTTTACGCCATTAACAGTCCCGATCACAGCAATAAATAAAAGAGGAACCGCCAGAATGCCTACGTTCAGATAATGTCCCGGCCAGAAAGGAATCTGCATTGTCAGGGAGATATCTGTATAATTCAGAATATAAAACGCAAAAACACCTGTAACTACAACCTGGAGAAGAAATTTCTGCCAGGGAAGAAGGCCATCGGAGCGTTTCAGTACAACCTTCAGATAATCATCCAGGAATCCGATAATACCAAATCCAAGAGTCAGAAACAGAATCGGGATGATCTTCGGATAGTCTTTCACGTAAAAAAGCGACGTTACTGCTGCGGCGATCAAAAAAATAATGCCTCCCATAGTCGGAGTTCCCGCCTTTTTCAAATGAGACTGCACGCCTTCTACGCGCTCTGTCTGTCCCATCTTCAGTTTCCTCAGAAACGGAATAATCACTGGTCCCAGAACTAAACTGATGGCAAAAGAAACCAAAACTGGAATTATAGCTTGATAATTCATCCTCACACCTCTTATCATTCTTTCGTTTTTTATGATTTACAATCATATTAAGTATAAGGCTTTTTCAGGAATTTATCAACCCTCTAAGGGCAGCTCTTCCTCTTTCAAACTGTTACTGTTCACAGCAACGAGCCAAAATTCATTCCGGATTGCCTTCGGCAATGGCTCTCTGCTTTTCAATTCCCAGATAAGGCAGCACGTTTTGAAAAATGCTCCTTACCACAGGCGCCGCAATGGTGCCTCCATAGTAAACGCCCTTGGGATCATGGATAATACACAGGGCAAGTACCTGGGGCTCGTTTGCCGGAGCAAAACCCAGAAAAGAAGAAATATATCTGTTTGCGCTTCTGGGAAGGGTCTGGGATGTGGCTGTTTTTCCGCCGATCCGATATCCCGGGATCCCTGCGTTTCTTCCCGATCCTTCTGATACGACTTTTTCCAGGATTTCTCTTACTGTTTCTGATGTTTTTTCAGAAACGATCCCTTTTTCCACCGGATAAAGAAGCTCCCTGACTGTTTTTCCACTGCCGCTTAAAACAGCTGTGCCGAAATGAGGGGTCACACGATTTCCTCCATTGATCAGGGCGCTTACTGATGCAGCAAGCTGAATGGGCGTGATCTGAAATGACTGGCCAAAAGATACTGTAGCCAGTTCCACGTTTCCCATATTTTCCATTTTGTGCATAATGGTCCCGGCTTCTCCCGGAAGATCGATCCCAGTTTTTTTAAAAAGGCCAAACTGTTGGAAATATTTATAATAGTTTTCCACCCCCAGGCGAAGCCCCACCTCGATAAAAACCGGATTACAGGAATTTTGCGCTCCTTCTACAAAATTCTGGGATCCGTGACCTCTCCTGTTGGCACAGTGGATCCGCCTGTCATCCACCAACTTATAACCTGGACAGTAAAACCTGTCGTTTACGGAAACCACTCCTTCCTGAAGACCTGCCGCCATGGTGATGATCTTAAAAGTAGATCCCGGCTCATAGGTATCGTTCAGACAGGGATTTCTCCACATCTGGTTCAGAAGATCCTGGATCTTCTGCGAATCCATTCCCGAAGTATCTGTACCTGTATTCAGTGTAAAAGGATCATTCAGGTCAAATTCCGGCACATTGACACAGGCATAGATCTCTCCGTTTCCCGGATTCATAAGAAGAATGGAAACTCTGTCCGCCTGTTTTTCCTCCATTACCTTTAAAGCCGCCTGCTGGACAAACTCCTGAATACTGATATCCAGACTAAGGCGGAGATCATTTCCGTTTATGGGTTCTGTACGGCTTTCTCCGATTTTATCAATCTCTACTCCTCTGGCATCTGTAGTAGTAAGTATCTTTCCCGGAGTTCCTTTCAGGGCTTCTTCATATTCCACTTCCAGTCCAATAATCCCCTGATTATCTCCTCCGGTAAATCCAAGAACATGAGAAGCCAGAGTGCCAAAAGGATAATATCTTTTATAATCCTCGTCCACCTTTACCCCAAAAAGTCCTGCCCGGCGGATGGCGTCTCCAGTTTCTTTGTCTACATTTGTCCTGATTCTTTCTATAGAAGATACTTTTTCCACTTTTTTTCTGGCCTCAGCTTCCGTTATCCCCAATTCTGACACAAGAAGGCGGATCACTTTTTCCGGCTCCTTGATCTGGCTGTGGATCACAGAAACTGTACAGACTGTTTTATTGTCTGCCAGTACCTTTCCCTTTGCATCCAGGATCTTCCCTCTTGCAGCCTTAATATCACGTTCTCTTTCATGAAGATCCTGAGCCTTTTCGTAATAATAATCCGACCGGAACCCCATCAGCCATACCAGACGGCACATCAGTCCCAGAAGCATAACGCTGCACACAAAAAAGACCACCCACACCTTTTTCTTGTGAAAAGTCCTATTTTTTTTCATAAAAAATCCCCACAGAGATCGTCATAAAACTATATGTCCGATCTCCATGAGGTATGCTTTTTTGTTATTCCAGTCCGGCTTCCTCGTTGGTGATTCCGTCGCTTTCCATATTGTTTCCTGTAACAGGATCCTCGCCGCTCTCTGGCGGCTCCGGCGCATCTGGGTTGGAAACAGCGTCTCCCACCGGCTCTCCGCTTTCAGAAGCAGGAAGGGTTTCTCCTGAAAATGTTTCCATATTTTCAGATTTTATATATTCTCCATTATCATTGACCTTACGTTCTCCGTTCTCATTCAGAAGGTATCCTTCCTCATCTACCCGGTTTCCTTCCATGTCAATGAGGTTTCCTTCTGCGTCTACCAGATTTCCGGCTTCATCCACGCTTCCGCCTGAAATATCCTCCAAAACGCCGTCAAAACCTTCCCACAGTTCTGTTTCAGGAACTACTCCGTCCACTGCCTCATCCGGCTCTATATTCAGATAAGGAAGAAGCTCTGAAAGAATGCCCTGTGCAATATACTGAGGAAATTTACTGTCCGCCTGATCTTCTGCATTGGGTTCGTCTACAACCACATAAAGAACAATCTGGGGAGTTTCCACCGGGGCAAAGGTAATAAAAGAAACAAGATATTTATCATTTCCCCGCGGGAGCTTTTCTGCTGTACCTGTTTTACCGCCGGAACTGTAGCCCTGAACCTTGGAGGTACGGCTGGTACCTTCTACTACACTGTCCTCCATATAAGAACGGATATCAGCGGAAATTTCCGAAGAGATAGTCTGCTTCAAAAGAACAGGATCCATAGTACGCACTGTGCTTCCGCTGCTGTCCTTTACTTCCTTAACAAGGTGGGGCTGATAATAATACCCTCCGTTAATCACAGAACACATGGCGTTGATCTCCTGGATCATGGTGCAGGTAATTCCCTGTCCAAAAGCAGAACAGGCAAGTTCTGTCACCCCCATAGTGTCTGCCGTATGGATAATTCCATAGCCTTCATTTGGAAGGTCGATTCCGGTTCTACTTCCAAAGTTAAAAAGACTCTGAGCCTTAATAAACTCTTCCGACCCCATAGCTGAGGCTATGGCCATCATACCGTCGTTGCAGGAATTTGCAATTACCTGCATCAGATTTTCGGTTCCATGGGCATCCGGCCATACCGCACACTTGATATATGTCTCATTATTTACTCCGTATCCCTCGCCGCCGTCACAGACAAAGGTATCTGACTCTGAGATCGCGCCCTTTTCCAAAGCTCCCGCCATTACAATAGGCTTAATAACGGATCCTGGTTCAAAAGCGTCTGTGACACAAAAATTATTCCACATATCATTAAGGGCTTCCACTGTCTCCTCATCGTTCATGGCCTTGATTTCTTCCTCGGAATAGAGACTGGAAAGATCTCTTGGATCGTTCAGATCATACCGATCCCCTGCGTCCATGGCAAGGATTTCTCCCGTATTGGGATCCTCCACAATAACGCCGATATTTTTTCCGCCCATTTTTTTCTTAAATCCGTTGACATATTTTTCTACGATCTGTTGGATTCCTACGTCAATGGTAGTCACAATATTTTTGCCGTCCACAGGAGGAATAATGGTCTGCTCTACGTCAGAATCACTGTTAAAATATCCGTACTGGCGTCCGTCCGTACCCATAAGAGTACTGTTGTAATAACTTTCTATTCCAACATCCGCCACATCTCTGGCAAGGGTAAAACCAATGGTATCGCAGGCAAGGCTGTTAAAGGGATAAGACCTGAGATAATCCTCTTCAAACCATACGCCCTTAATATTTTCTCTTTCTTTCTTCTCTGTTTCTGTAAGAGGGCTGTCCTCGTCCACAGTACAATAAGCTTCAAATTCCTTCTTTTTGTCCATGGAGAGCTGCTTCAAAAGAATCTGGTACTGGCTCTGACTGGTGTTGCTGTCTGTAAGCAGAGAACGCACTTTCTCATCGTCAATACCCAGAACTTCCTTCAAAGCCCGAATCGTAGGCTCCATATAATCTTCATCCTCGTTTACTGTCTTACAGTCAAGGATCACCTTATATACCTTATTGCTTGTAGCAAGAATATTTCCGTTTCTGTCGTAAATATCTCCCCGCCTTGCCGGAAGCACGCTGCTGGCATACTTCTGCTGGGCCTGGGTTAAAACCTGTTTCTTATACTTCGCTCCGCTTGTAGCGTTAATATAGGTAATTCTTCCCAGCAAACAAACTAAAGCCAGCAGCACTGCTCCAAACAATCCTGCCAGCTTTCCTCTCATTCTGTGATTAATTTTTCGCTGAGGTCTTCTGCGTCTTTTCCTCCTGTACTCTGCCAAATTCTCACCTCTTATTTAGTATCAGGAACATCCTGATACTGTCTTACATAGCTGTTGTTAGACATACTGTATGTTTTTTTCTGATCGTCTCTGGGGTAGTTCATTCCCAGACGCCCAATTGCAATTTTTTTGATACGGTTCAGATCCGTACCGGAATTTACCTGACTTTCGTATGCGTCGTTCTCTGCCCGCAACTCGCTGAGCTCAGTTTCCAGAACAGCCACATTCTTGATTCTTCCGGTTACTTCTGCCCTTAACTGGAGGTAATTCACACATACAAACAAAACTGCTGCAGAAATCACTGCCAGAAAAATAACAAAGCCCCGTCCCATATTTGCTGCCTTCTGGCGATTACGGATGGTTTCTCTGCTCACTGCCCTGGCCCGGTTTTCTGTTTTTCGGGCGGCTGCTCTTTTGCGGGTCTGCTGCCCCGGCCTGGGATTCTGTGAGGAAGAATACCTTCTTTCCGGTACTTCCTGCAGTTTCCTCACTGCATTTCCATCTATATACATTCCGCTGGTGCTTCTGGAATTTGTCCTTCTTCTTTCCGTCACCGCTCTGTTTGTCCTGTTCATTATTACCACTAACCTTCTATATCAATATCAACTGAATCACTGTTCAATCCTGCGCTCAAAAATACGCAGTTTTGCACTCTTTGATCGGGAATTTTCGGATAATTCCTCTTCTCCCGGTAAAATAGGCTTCCTGGTGATCACTCTGCCCTTTGATTTTTTGCCGCATACGCATACGGGAAAATCAGGCGGACAGGTACAGGGATTTTCGTTTTTGCGGAAAATAGTCTTAACGATCCTGTCTTCCAGAGAATGGAAGGTAATCACGCAGATTCTTCCTCCGTCTCCCAGCATATCGATCATACCGTCCAGGGATTCCCGAAGAACGTCCAGTTCCCGGTTCAGCTCAATGCGGACTGCCTGGAAGGTGCGCTTGGCAGGATGTCCTCCTGCCGCCTGTATTTTCATGGGAATAGCCCTTCGGATAATCTCCGTCAGCTCTCCTGTTGTCTCAACAGGCTTCTGCTGTCTTGCCGCCACAATATGCTTCGCAATGTTCTTTGCAAATTTATCTTCACCGTAATCACGGATGATACGGTACAGTTCTTTTTCTTCATAACCATTGATGATGTCTGCTGCCGTCCGGCTCTGTCTCTGATCCATACGCATGTCAAGAGGGGCGTCTGCCCTGTAGGTAAACCCCCGTTCTTCATTATCCAGCTGATAGGATGAGACGCCCAGATCCAGAAGGATCCCGTCCACCTGATGGATACCAAGGTTCTTCAGTTCATTTGCCATGTAACAATAATTGCTGCGAATGATGGTTACTCTGTCTCCATAAGCAGCCAGCCGTTCACTCGCAGCAACTATTGCATCTTGGTCCTGATCTATGCCAATAAATCTCCCCTTGGCAGAAAGTCTCTGACATACCGCTCTGGCATGTCCCGCGCCTCCTAAAGTTCCATCCACGTAGATACCGTCAGGCTTTACCCTTAAGCCCTCAATGGTTTCTTCCAGTAATACAGATTTGTGTTTAAATTCCATATCCGACTCCTGTGTTGGATTTCATAAGCGAAACTCTCAGATGATAATGCCCATATCCTGCATACTCTCTGCAATACTGTCCATATCATCATAGTTACAGTTCTCGCTCCACTTCTCCTTGCTCCAGACCTCAATCTTATTCAGATTTCCGGTAAGCACAACATCCTTTTCCAGACCTGCAAATTCCCGAAGCGTTGGCGGAACGAGAATTCTCCCCTGCTTGTCCAGTTCACAGGTCGTTGCCCCTGCAACAAAGAATCGTGAGAAGGTTCTTGCATTTTTATTTGTAAGTGGTAAAGCTCTGAGCTTCTGTTCAAAGGCCTCCCATTCATCCATAGGATAAATAGAAAGACAACCATCCAGTCCCTTAGTCAGAACAAACTCTTCTCCCAAAAGCTCTCTGAATTTAGCAGGGATGATCATACGCCCCTTCGCGTCAATTGTATGGTTGTATTCTCCCATGAACATGCAACTCACCTACTCTCGCAAAGTACGAATCTCCCCTTCGCACTTCCGGTACAAATGGATCTGTCTGCCACATGTCCTCCATTTGCCACCACTATTCACCACTTTCTACCACTTATGCAATCATTCTACCCTATTTACTTTGAAAATACAAGTGGAAATCAAAGGTTTTTTCTTTTCTCTTTAAAAAAAAGAGGGAACTCCCAGCTCTTTTTTTCTGGAATTCCCTCTGTCATTCTATATACTGTGATATTTTTCAATCAGTCTGTCAAGCTTCCTGCTTATTTTCAGACTTCCCGGCAGATCCGTTCTGCTGCTGATCATTCCGTTCAGTTTCCTGCGACACTTCCGAATCCTCCGCTTCAGTTTCCTCTGGATGATCTTTTTTTTCTGCAGCATATCCGGCTGCAGTTTCCTCTTCAGGCTCTTGATTTTCTTCTGCATCTTCCGAAACCTCGTTTTCTTCAGATTTTTCATTCGCTGCTTCAGATGCTGTTCCCATAATTTCCTCAGTCACATTCTCAAAGCTGTGAACGTCTTCATGGAGAAGGGCTGCCCGTTTCCTTTCCTCTTCTCTTCGTATTTTATATACTTCTCTCTTTTTGCTAAGGCTTCTGCGTACTGCGGCAGTGGTGATAAAAGCAACAAAAAGAAGAATATATACTGGCAAGAGCGCCGGAATTTCTGTACCGGGAATCACAAACCGTCTTGGACGCAGCCATTCGATTCCTGCTCCTCCAAGAAAACAGCCTGCCAGATAGCGTAAAAAGATCTCGCCGTCAAATTTCTTCTTCCATGTATAGAAAAGAAGAATAAAGAACAGCAGAAGATACCAAAGGCTTTTGTAAAGAAACAGAGGATGTACCTGGATGCAGGAAATCTCTCCGTCATTTATAACATGAGCGCTCATAAGCTCTGTGACAACGGAAGCGTCCAGAACATCCTTTGGAATCAGCATAGCGAACAGGCTGTCTGTGTATTCTCCAAAGGCTTCCCTGTTAAAAAAGTTTCCCCATACTGCTATTATCTGCACAGTGAGGAATCCCATGCTGGTAATATCTGCCATTTTGCCGAAAGAAATCTTGCGGATACGGCAGAACAAAGCTCCCAGAAGAACAGCTCCTGCAATTCCTCCATAAAAATACATTCCGCCTGTTCTGAAATCCATAATCTTTTTTGCAGATTCTCCGGCAAACTCAGACCAGTGAAGCCCCACATAGAGAAGCCTTGCTCCTAAAACACCGCCCACTAGACTAAAAAATACAGTTTCCAGACAAAGATTAGGATTTTCGTCTCTGGCTTTTGATATGGCGATCATCACGCCAAGTCCCAAAAGCATTCCTACAATGACCAGAAGGCCAAAAATGCTTATTTCAAACCCTCGGACAGAAACAGACTGGGGTACAAAATCAAAATCTATATTCAGATTTGGGAAGTGGATTGAGGTATCCGTAATATAAATCCTGTTCATATTAGCCCCTTACTTAAACATTGAAACGGAACAGGATCACATCGCCGTCCTGAACCACATACTCCTTGCCTTCCATACGCACAAGACCTTTTTCTCTTGCTCCTGCATAAGAACCGCAGTCCAGAAGGTCCTTGTAATTTACAACCTCAGCTTTAATAAAGCCTCTTTCAAAATCTGTATGGATCTTGCCTGCCGCCTGGGGAGCCTTTGTACCAATCTTGATAGTCCATGCTCTTGTCTCATCTTCTCCTGAAGTAAGGAAACTCATAAGACCAAGCAAACGGTAACTTGCGCGAACCAGCTTTTCAAGTCCTGACTCTGTAAGCCCCAGATCCTCCAGGAACATCTTTTTTTCATCTTCGTCAAGCTCGGAAATCTCTGCTTCGATCTCTGCACAGATCACAAATACTTCGCTTTTCTGCTGTGCGGCATATTCCTTTACAGCCTGTACGTGGGGGTTTGAATCACCGTCGTCTGCCAGTTCGTCCTCCGCTACGTTTGCAGCGTAGATCACCGGTTTCCAGGTAAGAAGGTTATATGTTCCCATCCATGCTTCTTCATCCTCATTTTCCAGTTCCATTGTAATGGCAAGCTTTCCATCTTCCAGATGAGCTTTTACCTTCTGAAGGAAGTCAAGCTCCTTAGCTGCTTCTTTATCCATTCTTGCAGTTTTTGTTACTTTGGCAATTCTTCTTTCAAGAATCTCAAGATCAGAAAATACAAGCTCCAAATTAATAGTCTCAATATCCCGGAGAGGATCAATGTTTCCATCTACATGGATGACATTTGGATCTTCAAAACAGCGTACTACATGAACAATAGCGTCTACCTCTCTGATATTTGCAAGAAACTGATTTCCAAGACCCTCTCCCTTGGAAGCGCCCTTTACAAGTCCCGCAATATCAACGAACTCGATCACTGCCGGAGTTACCTTTTTTGAGTGGTAAAAGTCTCCAAGAAGATTCAGTCTCTCATCTGGAACTGTAACGATTCCCACATTGGGGTCAATGGTACAGAAAGGATAGTTTGCTGATTCTGCTCCTGCCTTTGTCAGAGAATTAAAAAGTGTGCTCTTGCCAACGTTTGGCAGGCCTACGATACCTAATTTCATTTTTATATTTCCTCCTGATGTTTTTATGATATTTCCGATTATGTCAAAAACCAAAAGGGCTGTTTCTTATTCTTCATAATTCAGAATACAGTATGAGCCCTGATTCGGTTTAAAGTATACCACATCAGGGCTCTGTTTTACAACTATGTTCCTTTTTATATCCTTTGTATTTCCTATAGAATTACAACATATCACATATTTACAACTTGTTTTTCAGTCCCTTGTCATAAGCATCAACAGGATTCCTCTGTCAAATTCCACCGTTGCCTCTTCCGCCACGATCTCATTGCTGACTGTAAGACCGCTGTCAGAGGCTTTTAGATAATGTCTGTCCAGTGGATATTTGAAGCCTTTCAGAGTCAGCCCCGGCACGTCTCCGTCCAGAGAAAAAAAAGAAACGTATTTTCCGAACTGTTCTGAGCGCTTCAGTACGGTTCCGCTTGAGATCAGTTTCATATAATTCCATGGATCCAGAAGAGAGATTTCTGCGCCTCTCCCTTTTCCCAGAACAAGCAGTCCAAAATTGGCAAGAAGATGATCAATACGGTTTCCTGTAGCTCCCAGGATCACAATACACTTTGCCCCTCTGTCCATGGCAAAACAGGCGGCTGACTGAGTGTCAGAATCGTCCTTTTCAGGACGGAGCCTTATCACCTCTGTATCTGTCAGTGTTTTCAGGTAGTTTTGCCCTTCCACAGAAAGGCTGTCAAAATCTCCTACTGCCGTATCCGGCCGTATACCATTTTTTTCAAAAAACTCCAACCCTCTGTCTGCTGCGATCAGCCAGGTTTCTTCTGTCTTATATTTTTTCAAAAAATCGAGGGCAAAATCCTGATCGATATTGCCCCCGCTTACAATGACTGCGTTTTTCATTTTACGCCTCATTCCATATCTTCTTTAATATGCTGGATACGTTTTGTGATCCTGCGCACATTTGAAGCCAGATCTCCGTTAAACACATAAGAACCTGCCACAAGAAGATTGGCTCCGGCCTTCATAACGGTTTCAATGGTTTCATCATTGATTCCGCCGTCCACCTGAATATCCACATCTAGATTTTCCTGTTGGATCAGTTCCCAAAGCTCCTGTATTTTCTCTGTGCAGTCCTCAATATACTTCTGTCCGCCAAAACCCGGCTGTACAGTCATTACAAGAACCATATCCACATCCGAGAGAAGGTGGCTGATATCATTCACTGGAGTTGCCGGCTTAATAGAAACCCCTGCCTTTACTCCTGCGTCATGAATCAGTTCAATAGCCCGTTCCAGATCCTCGCATGCTTCTGCATGTACAGTAATAGAATCAGCGCCGCAGTCTGCAAAATCCTGGATATAGCGTTCTGGAGCGCTGACCATCAGATGCACGTCAAAAAACATCTTAGATTCCTTGCGGATAGAACGGATCACTGGCATTCCAAAAGAAATACTTGGAACAAAATCGCCGTCCATTACATCAATATGAAGCCATTTTACGCCTTCCTCTTCCAATGTCTGTATCTGCTGGCCCAGTCGGTTAAAGTCTGCTGACAAAATCGAGGGACACAAATGATAGTCCATGTGTTTAATATCTCCTTTTCTCTTTCAATTCATCATATAAACTTAAATAGTCTTCGTACCTGAGCGCGCTGATCTCTCCTGACTTAAGCGCTTCCTTGACCCGGCAGCCCGGTTCATGAATATGCCTGCAGCCCTGAAATCTGCACTCCTCTTCATATTTGCGAAATTCCGGGAAGTAATCCTTTAGTTCATGTTCTTCCATATCTGTCAGATACAGAGAAGAAAATCCCGGAGTGTCCATAAGATACGTATGCTCGCCTACAGGTATTACCTGAGAGTGGCGGGTGGTATGTTTGCCCCGTTTCAGCTTCCTGCTGATCTCCCCTGTTTCCATTTGGATCTCTTCCTGAAGAAGATTGGTAAGAGAAGATTTTCCCACGCCGGAAGGACCGGCAACTACTGTGGTCTTCCCTTTCAGGATCTCCCGTATCTCCTCTATTCCCTGGCCCATAAGGGCGCTGGAAAGGATTACCTGATACCCGCAGCTCTGGTACGTATCACAAAGAGCGCGGACCTCGCTTTCTTCTGCCAGATCTTTTTTGTTAAAGCAGATGACTGCCGGAACCCCTGCCTGTTCCATCATGATCAGAAAACGGTCCAGCAGCATAAAATTCGGTTTGGGATTGTCCATGGCAAAGATCACAAAAGCCTGATCTACGTTTGCCACTGCCGGACGGATCAGAGAGTTTTTTCTGGGAAGGATCTTCACCAGATTCCCTTCTTTTTTTTCCGGATCCAGCACAGTGATCTCCACATTATCTCCCACAAGAGGCTTCATGTTGTCCTTACGAAAAATCCCCTTGGCCCTGCACTCATATATTTCGCCGTCTTCACCATGTACATAATAAAATCCGGCGATTCCTTTTATAATTTTGCCTTCCATGGTATCCATGGATTACTCTGCCTTCTCAAAGGTCAGCGGATAAGAACCAAGCTGCTGGTACTCTCCGTTGATCTTTTCATATACGCTGAGAGTTCCCTGGCTTACTCCCGGAGCTCCGGTAATGTCAAGCTTATAAGGGAAGGTCAGTTTCTCTCCATCTACTACGTTTGTTGCCTCAGAGGTTCCGTTTACATCCTGAAGAAGCTCCAGACGAAGAGCGCCGCCGCCATAGCCCTGAGGTGTGTTCAGGCTCTGGGTACACTTCCATATTTCACCGTTTGCAGCCGCCTGCTGCTGTGCTGCTGTATCAGCCGCGCTCTGTGTGTTGGAAGTATCAGCTGCTTGGGAAGGAGTATTCTCCTCAGGCGCCGGAGCCTGATCTCCGGTACTTACTGTAATAGTAATAGGTTCGTCAGGATCTACCCAGGAACCAGCTTCAATACTCTGTGAGATCACATGGTCTGCTTCCACTTCTGTATTCTGCTCTTCCACAATCTGAACGTCCAGCCATTTACCCAGACGGGTTACTGCCTCGTCTGTAGTAAAGCCAGATACATCAGGAACCTCTACGCTGTCCCCATGATCCAGTCCACGGCTGACTGTCAGTGTCACTGGCTCTCCTGAACCTGCCTCAGAACCAGACTCCGGTGATACAGAAATAATATAGCCAGGTTCTACTTCCGGCCATTCACTTCCGTCATCCGGGCTGTATTCCTTCTCCACACTAACAGTGAATCCCATATCTTCCAGCGTCTGCTGATAAGCATATGCTGTAGTATATTCGTCATATACAGGAATTGTCAGCTTCTCCGGTCCTTTACTTACATAATATTTCAGAGTAGTGTATGCTTCGACCTTTGTTCCAGCCGGAATATCCTGAGAGGATATCTTTCCTTTTTCCTGGTCAGAAGCTTCTTCGCCTACCATCTGTTTGCCAAGATTTACTTCCTCAACAAGAGCCTTTGCCTCGTCTTCTGTCTTACCTACCAGATCAGGAACCACAACCAGTCCGTCGTCCTGGTTCTGCTCCTGCTGAACCGGAGGCTCTTCTTTCTTTTTGTCAAAAACTCCTGTGCTTTTTACAACAAATACTACAACGCCTGCAAGAACCACTGCCCCTGCAAGAAGAGCGATGATGGTAACTGCCCTGTTCTGGTTTTTGCGCTTTTTGCTCTTCTGCTTTCTTCTGGCTGCCGCGCGTCTGCGCTCATATTCCTGGTCGTCATCCCCGTCGTCGTAATCTGTCTCGTATTCTTCCTCTTCCAGCTGAGCTACTTCTGGATCACGCTGAATCCCTCTTGTTTTCTGGGTATGCTTGATCTCTCCAAGCTCTTCGTCTGAGATCACTACTGTCTTGGCGTCTGTGTCCATCTCATTTAACTGAACAAAATCACCCTGAGGATCAATAAGCGAATGCTTCAGATCCGCAATAACGTCTGACATCTTTTCGTAACGGCGTCCCACGCTCTTCTGTGTACATTTGTAAATAATCTGTTCCAGACTGTAGGGAAGATTCTCTGTGTAAGCGCTGGGCGGAACCATTTCTTCCTGAAGATGCTTGATTGCAATAGCAACTGTGGTGTCCCCGTCAAAAGGAACCCTTCCTGTCACCATCTCATAAAGAGTGATTCCCAGAGAATAAATATCGGATTTTTCATCACTGTAGCCGCCTCGTACCTGTTCCGGTGAACTGTAGTGTACGGATCCCATCACATTGGAGCTGATGGTATTAGAGGACGCTGCTCTGGCAATTCCAAAATCTGTCACTTTTACTTTTCCGTCTGTGGAAATAATAATGTTCTGCGGCTTTACATCCCTGTGGACAATGCCGTGGTTATGAGCTGCTTCCAGTCCCATAGACACCTGAATGGCAATACTGGTTGCCTCCTTAATGGACAGTTTGCCCTTCTTGGCAATATACTCCTTCAGGGTAATTCCCTCGATCAGCTCCATAACGATGTAATAAACACCCTCGTCGTCTCCAACGTCAAAAACATTGACAATATTTGGATGAGTCAGTCCGGCCGCTGCCTGAGCCTCGCTGCGGAATTTGCGGATAAACGTCTTGTCGTCCCTAAATTCCGGTTTCAGTACCTTCACCGCAACAAATCGGTTCAATTTGTGATCTTTTGCCTTATACACATCGGCCATGCCGCCTGTGCCAATTTTCCCTAAAACTTCATAGCGTTCCGCTATGATCATTCCTGCTTTTAACATTTGTCCACCTCATTCGTGAATGGTTCTACTAATATGACTGCAATATTATCCTTGCCGCCGTTCCGGTTCGCTTCTCCAAGAAGCGCTTCGCCCTTTTGCGGCAGATCTTTTGTCTCGTCCAGTATGATCTCTTCAATCTTAGAGTCCTCAACCATGTTGCTAAGGCCGTCCGAGCACATCAGAATCGTGCTTCCCGGTTCCATCTGCAGATCAAAAAAATCAATATCTATGGTTCTTTCTGCCCCCAGGGCTCTGGTAATAATATTTTTGTCCGGGTGCTTTCGCGCCTCCTCTGGCTTGATCTCACCCATCCGTACCATTTCCTGCACCAGAGAATGATCCTTGGTTATCTGACGGATCTGTCCCTGGATCAGGTAAAGACGGCTGTCCCCTACATTTGCCACATATGCGTAATGCCCTACGATAGTTGCTACAACAATCGTAGTCCCCATTCCTCTAAGGTCCTCTTCAGACTGCGCACGGCTTAATATTTCCGTGTTTGCAGCTTCAATGGCATGACGGATCATCTTGATCGGATTGAAATCCGCATCCTTACGGATCTCCTCCACCAAGATCTGAACCGCATGGGAAGAGGCAAAGTCCCCCGCATTATGGCCGCCCATTCCATCGGCAACGACAAACAGATTGGGGAGATTGCCTACCGGGTCTTTGGAAACGAACACATAATCTTGGTTCATTTTGCGCTTCTGACCCACATCCGTAGCTGAATATATCCTCATGTCACTTCTCGCTTTCTGTTTTTTCCATATATCTTTTTCTTAGTTGCCCACAGGCACCGTCTATATCGCTGCCCATTTCTCTTCTAATAGTACCATTAATTCCACATTTTTCAAGATTTATTTTGAAATTCTCCACAGCCTGGCGGGTAGAACGCACAAAAGAACGCTCTTTTACCGGGTTTACAGGGATCAGGTTTACATGGCAGTTCAGCCCCCGAAGCCGTCCTGCAAGTTCCTTTGCATCCTCCAGGCTGTCGTTGACTCCTGCTACCAGACTGTATTCAAAAGTAATCCTTCTTCCTGTTTTGTCAAAGTAATTTCTGCATGCCCCAAGAAGCTCATCCATGCTGTATTTATTGGCAATGGGCATCAGCTCCCGTCTCTTCTCGTCATTGGGAGCATGAAGGGATACCGCCAGGGTCATCTGAAACTTTTCTTCTGCAAGCTCATACATCTTTGGAACAAGGCCGCAGGTGGAAACCGTCAGGTTTCTCTGACTGATATGGATTCCCCCCTCCTCCGTGAGAATGTGGATAAAACGGAGAAGATTATCATAATTGTCAAGGGGTTCCCCTGATCCCATTATCACTACATTGGAAACCCTCTCCCCTGTGGAAGCCTGAATCCGGTAAATCTGATCCAGCATCTCAGAGGGCAGAAGATTTCTGGCAAGTCCCCCTATGGTAGAAGCGCAGAATCTACATCCCATCCTGCATCCTGCCTGGGATGAAATACATACAGAATTGCCGTGTTTATATTTCATCAGTACACTTTCGATCATGTTTCCGTCGCTTAAACGGAAAAGATACTTTCTAGTACCGTCTATTTTGGAAATCTGAACGTCCTCTGTCTCCAGGGCAGTTATGGGATACTCCTTCAGCTTTTCCCGAAGTCCCTTGGGAAGATTTGTCATTTCTTCCCAGGAAACTGCAAAATGTTCATGGAGCCAGCTGTAGATCTGACCTGCTCGAAAAGGCTTTTCTCCGATTTCTTTCATCAGTTCTTTCAGTTCGTCCAGACTCATTGATTTAATATCTGTCATATGTTTTACTTCCTTCTGAATCTTGCAATAAAGAATCCGTCTGTTCCATGAACGCCTGGAAGAAGCTGAAGATATCCAAGAGCTGTTGTTTCGGATTTCAATTCATCCGGGATATAAGGGTCAATGCTCTCCAGTTTAAAAGGGTGGTTATTCATAAACCACATCATATTCTCTTCATTCTCTTCCTTCGCAATGGTACAGGTACTGAAAATCAGCACCCCTCTGGGCTTCACATACTCAGCCGCCTTATCAAGGATATTTCTCTGGAGGATCACAAGTTCTTCCTCCTTCTGAGCAGTAGAGCGGTATTTGATCTCTGGCTTTTTACCGATCACACCATAGCCGGAGCATGGAACATCGGCCAGAACAATATCTGCCTGACACTCAGAATCCACATCAAAAACAGTAGCATCCTTCACTCTTGCCTGAACATTGATAGAATTGGCTCTGTGAATGTTTTCTTCGATAAGATCCACCTTATACTGACTGACGTCCCGGGCGTCCACAGTTCCATATCCCTCCATCTTATCTCCCATATGAAGGCTTTTTCCTCCCGGAGCAGCGCAGAGATCAATTACATAATCGCTTTTGGAAGGATTGGCGATTTCTGCCACCAGCATGGAACTGACGTCCTGCACCATGATCTTTCCCTGGATAAAAGCGTCCAGAGCCAGAATGTGATTATAACCGGAAATTCTTTTTGCATAGGGCAGGTAAGGAGCGTCCTCCACCGTTACGCCCTGGGAGCGCAGGCTTTCGCAGGTTTCTTCCACAGAATTCAGATATGTACGGCACCGGACAGTTACCGGCTTCTCCATAAGAAAATCTGACAGGATTTTTTCTGTGATCTCCTCCCCGTAAGCGTCCAGCCATCTGCTTACCAGAGGCTCCGGCATGGAATACCTGACAGAAAAATGGCGAACCAGTTCTTTTTCCCTTGAGGGAAGGGGGATCTCCTCTTTTTGTCTTGCCACAGCCCGGAGAACCCCGTTTACAAAAGGCTTCAGATTATAAAAACCTTTTTTCTGCGCCAGCTTCACTGCCTCGTTGCACACGGCGCTGTCTGGCACTCTGTCCATAAATTTCAGCTGGTATACGGCGCTTCGGAGAATTTCCCGGATCACCGGTTTCATTTTATCTACAGTAATTTTTGAAAAAGAATCTATAATATAATCAATATAAATCCTGTACTCCAGTGTCCCCTCGCAGACCCTTGTTACAAAAGCCCTTTCCTGTTTAGGAAGGAACTGATATTTGGAAAGGGCATTGCGGATGGCAATATGACTGTGTTCTCCCTCTTCAATCTCAAGAAGGATCTCCAGGATCATTTCTCTTGTGTTGATACTATTAATCATCGTCTCTCCTTCCTGAAAGAAGAATCAGTCTCAGAAGCTGAAGAATGGAAGACAGAAGGGCTGCTACATAAGTCAGGGCAGCCGCTGTCAGAACCTTTCTTGCCCCACGGTTTTCTTCATGTCCAAGGATTCCTGTATTTTCCAGCATTTCCAAAGCCCTTGCAGAAGCGTTGATCTCCACCGGAAGGGTCACAAGCTGAAAAAGCACTGCCAGGGAAAATAGAAGGATTCCAGCTGTAATAAGAGGTTCTATACTCATAACCAGTCCAAGAAAAAATAGTGGCCAGGACAGGGTGCTTCCCAGATTCACCAGAGGCACAATAGCCCCTCTGATCTCCAAAGGTTTGTACTGGACTGCATGCTGGATGGCATGACCGCACTCATGGGCTGCTACTCCCAGGGCAGCCAGGGAAGTTTTATTATAAACGTCTCTGGAAAGATTCACAGTCTTGTTTCTGGGATCGTAATGATCTGTCAGGCTTCCTGACACAGACCGTACCTGAACGTCTGTAATCCCTGCCGCTCTCAGAATGTGAAGGGCAGCCTGGGCTCCCGTAAGACCGCAGGCGCTGGGGACACTCTTATATTTTGCAAAGGTACTTTTCAGCTTTGCAGAGGCGATCAAGGAGATCAGTGCTCCAATAACAAGAAGTATATAAGTTCTGTCATAATAAAATCCATAACCATATCCGTACATTTCTGTCACTCCTTATGATCCAAAAGCATGGTTCCCGATTCCACGTGACAGCCGCGTAAAAAAGCTGCGGCGTCCATACGCTTCTTTCCTTCCAGCTGTACCTCCTGAAGAATAAGGATATCCTGTCCGCAGACAACATGTATTCCATCCTTATCCGCCTTTATGATAGTTCCCGGATTTTCCGGCTCTGATCCACTCTTTTCCACAGCCGCCTTCCATATTTTCAATGTTTTTCCATTGAGATATGTGTAGGCGCTTGGCCAGGGATTCAGCCCGCGTATCAGGCGCTCCAACGTCTCTGCATCCTTTTGAAAATCAAGAAGTCCCATCTGCTTGGTGATCATTCCTGCATAAGGGGTAGGACTTTCCTCTGGCTGAGGCTCATAAACTGCTGTGCCATCAAAAACAGATGGCAGTGTCTTAACAAGAAGTTCTGCGCCAAGCTCTGAGAGCCTGTCAAAAAGGCTTCCCCCTGTTTCATCCTCAGCAAGAAGTACTGAAGCCCTGGAAATCATATCTCCTGTGTCCAGCCCGGTTCCCATTTTCATGATGGTCACTCCGGCTTCTTTATCTCCGTTAATGACCGCCTGCTGAATAGGAGCCGCTCCTCTGTATTTCGGAAGAAGGGAGGCATGGATATTCAAGCATCCAAACTCCGGGAGATCCAGGATCGCCTTTGGAATGATCTGGCCAAAAGCAGCCACTACGATCACATCCGGCGCAAGGTTCTTAAGAGTTTCCATAAACTCTGGTTCTCTGACTTTTAAAGGCTGGTAAACCGGAATATTATATTTCAGAGCCTCCTCCTTTACCGGAGGCGGAAGAAGGGTCTTGCTTCTTCCCTTTGGCTTATCCGGCTGGGTTACAACTCCCACAACCTCATATCCGGCTTTTACAAGCGCTCGAAGAGGCGGCACTGCAAAATCCGGCGTTCCCATATATACAACTTTCATATTCTGATACCTCGCTCTTTTGATCTTAGATCTCGTCGTCATCATAAGTAGTTCTGTGAAGCTCGCCCTCTACAAGATCTGTGTACATCTTTCCGTCCAGATGGTCGATCTCATGGCAGAAGGCTCTTGCCAGAAGTTCTGTTCCTTCATAGATCACTTCTTCCATGTTTTCATCCAAAGCCTTTACCTTCACATAATTCGGTCTTGTTACCTGGCCTGCCATTCCGGGAACACTTAAGCATCCCTCATCTCCAGTCTGTTCTCCTGATGTTTCCAGTATCTCGGGATTGATCAGTACGATAGGGCCGTCGCCTACGTCGATAGTAACAACTCTTTTCAGGATTCCCACCTGAGGTGCGGCAAGTCCTACTCCCATTTCTTCATACATGGTATCCAGCATATCAAAAATCAATGTGCGGATCTTCTGATTCATTTCTGTTACTGGTCTGCTGACCTTTGTAAGGACGGGATCGCCCTGGGTTCTGATTGTTCTCAGTGCCATAATCATTCTCCTTTTCTCATGGTTATCTCTTGTATTATGCAGCCGCACTTCTGGTTATGAACCGGATCACGGCTTTTTGTCAAATAAAATCAAACTGTATATGTAAATTCCGAAATCCAGAATTGATCTCTATATATTTTTCTGTTTTGTTTTTTATTTCCATAAGGATTTTTTCTTCTGTATGTTTCAAGTAAAGTACCTTACGGTATATATCGTTTACCTTGCCTACGGCTTCCCATGCCGGGCCGATAATATGAAGGCTTTTTCCAGGACTTATCCTTTCTGTAAACCTTTTGATAAATTCCATTCCCTTTTCCAGAAGGGCCTCGTCCTCCCCTGAGGCAAGAACCGAAAGCATATGAGCTGCCGGAGGATAATCAAGAAGGGTACGATAACTCATTTCCTCCTGATAAAACCGGAAATAATCCTGGTCTGCCGCCGCCTGAATACTATAATGCTCTGGATGGTATGTCTGGATAAATGCCTCGCCGGGTTTCCGACCCCGTCCCGCTCTTCCTACTGCCTGGGTAAGAAGCTGAAAGGTTCTTTCTGCACACCGATAATCGGATGCATTAAGAGAAAGATCTGCCGCAACCGCTCCTACCAGAGTAACGTCTGGAAAATCATGTCCCTTGACGATCATCTGGGTTCCCACAAGAACGTCAGCCTCATGAGCCGCAAAAGAAGAGAGGATCTCCTCGTAGCTTCCCTTTGTCCTTGTGGTATCATAATCCATCCGCAGTACCCGGATGCCTGGAAACGTCCTCATAAGCACTTTTTCGATCTGCTGGGTTCCTGCCTTGAATCCACCAATATAAGGCGATCCGCAGGAAGGACAGCTTTGTATCTTAGGCGTTTGGTAACCGCAGTAATGGCAGATCATCCTACCATTATTATGCTCTGACAGAGCCACGTCGCAGTGAGGACATTTTAATACCAGTCCGCAGGAACGGCAGGAAACAAAGCCTGCATACCCTCTCCTGTTCAAAAACAGCATGGACTGTTCCCCGTTTTTCAGCCGCTTTTCCATGGCCTCCCGCAAACTTCTACTTAAAACAGAACGGTTCCCTGCTTTTAATTCTTCCCTCATATCAATAATTGATACCTGGGGAAGAGGACGTTCTTCAAATCTTGCATTCATATTCACCAGCGCAAATTCTCCGGACTGCGCTTTGGCATATGCCTCCAGAGACGGAGTAGCAGATCCCAGAACTATTCTGGCTCCCTCCATAGAAGCCCGCTGTATGGCGGCTTCCCTTGCATGATATCTTGGACTGGTTTCACTTTTGTAGGTCTGTTCATGTTCCTCGTCGATAATGATCAGCCCCAGCTTTCCAAAAGGCGTAAATAGCGCCGACCGGGGCCCTACCATAATCTGGATCTCTCCCTGTTTTGCCCGACAAAACTGATCATAGCGCTCTCCCTGGGAAAGCCTTGAATTCAAAACAGAAACCTTATTTCCAAACCAGCCGTAAAATCGCCTGACTGTCTGATAAGTAAGGGCGATCTCCGGTATCAGAACAATGGCCTGCCGCCCCTCTTCTACTGTCTTCTGGATCAGTTTCATATAAACCTGGGTCTTTCCGCTTCCTGTCACTCCATGGATCAGTACGGGACGGGGACAAGGGTTCTGCCATTCTCTTTCGATTTCTCTCAGGGCTTTCTCCTGCATAGGGCTTAATTCAGAAAGCTCCTGCCTTGGTATGTTTTCTCCGTCTACAGGCATACGGTATACCTGTTCCTGGCGGATCTGTACAATTCCATCCTCCACAAGAGGTTTCAAAACTGCGGAAGTTACCTTAAGCTCTGAGGAAGCCTGGGTATAATCCAGGCTTTTACATTCCGCCAGGGCTCGAAGAAGTCTTGCCCTTGCCCTGCACCTTTTTTTTTCCAGAGAAGCTGCAAGTTCCTCAGCTTGAGATGCTGAAATGTTCAGAGATATTTCCCTCTTCTCTTTGGCACGGACCTTTTCCTGTACAGGAATCACGGTTTTAAGGGCCTGAGCCATAGTCGATCCATATCTTTCCCGCATCCAGGCAGCCAGAGATACCAGTCTTGCCTCTGTTGTTTCCTGTCCACTTACAAGACCCATAAGAGGTTTTATTCTGTCTGGAGAGATTTTTGGTGTTTTTGAAAGACCTATCACATAACCTCTCCGCTGTCTGTTTCCATTTCCAAAGGGAATCGACGCCACCATCCCGATCCTGATCTCGTCTTCTATTTCTTCAGGCACAGCATACTGGAAGCTCCGATCCAGCTTTTCGTGGGAAATATCCACGATAATATCTGCATAGATCATGCATTCTCTCTTTCTTTATCTTCCTCCAGAATTTCTGCGATCAGCACTCTCTCATCCATAGGATATTTTTTACCCTGGATTTCCTGGTAATCCTCATGTCCCTTGCCGGCAAGCACAATAATGTCTCCCGGCTCTCCATGATGAATGGCATAGGCAATAGCTTCTTTACGATCACAGATTTCCACATATTTGCCCTTTGTTCTGGCAATGCCTGTTTTAATATCGTCAATAATATCCTGGGGTTCCTCAAATCTTGGGTTATCAGAGGTAATGATTGTCAGATCCGCAAGGCGGCCCGACACCTCGCCCATTTCATAGCGGCGTGATTTTGCTCTGTTTCCTCCGCAGCCAAACAGACATACCAGTCTGTGGGGATGGTATTCCTTTAAGGTTGTGAGAAGACTTTCCAGAGCCATTGCATTATGAGCATAATCGATCATAAGCGTAAACTCATCTGATACTTTGATCGTCTCAATTCGTCCCTTGACCTTCGCCACCTTTAAAGCCTTAATGATATTTTCTCTGGAAACCTTAAAGTGACGGCAGATAGCAATGGCAGTAAGAGAATTGTAAATACTGAATTTACCCGGAATGTCGATTTCCACCGGAAACTCCATAAGCCCCTTAAGCTGATAGGAGATTCCAAGATATCCCTTTCCGCCTACCATATGAGCGTCCTCTGCCCGAAGATCTGCCTCGGAAGAAAATCCATATGTTTCCAGCTGACAGGTATGTCCTTCTATGATCCTGTCAAAATGCTGGTCATCCCTATTTACAATTCCTACGCGGCACTGCCTGAGCAGCATGGATTTACAGGAAAGATAATGGTCAAAATCCCTGTGTTCATTAGGTCCGATGTGATCCGGTTCAATATTGGTAAAAATACCGTAGTCAAACACAAATCCCTGTGTTCTGTGAAGCATCAGTCCCTGGGAGGACACTTCCATAACCACACAGTCGCAGCCTGCGTCCACCATTCTGCGGAAATATTCCTGTACCACATAGGATTCCGGCGTCGTGTTGGCAGCCGGGATTACCTCATCTCCGATAACAGCCTCGATGGTTCCGATCAGTCCCACCTTATATCCGGCGTTTTCCAAAATAGATTTTACCATGTAGGTAGTTGTGGTCTTACCCTTGGTTCCTGTAATACCGATGGTTTTCAGCTTTTCTGCCGGGTATCCGAAATAAGCGGCGGAAATAAACGCCATGGCATAACGGGTATCTTTTACAAGGATCACTGTTACATCCTCAGGAGCCTGCACCTCTTCTTCCACGATCAGGGTCTTTGCGCCTTTTGCGATCACATCCGGGATAAACTTATGGCCGTCCACAACAGCTCCGCGGATGCAGACAAAAAGAGAATCCTCTGTCACCTTGCGGGAATCATACACAACGGCGCTTACTTCCTGCTCTGTACTTCCCTGACAGCAGGTGTATTCTAAACGTTCCAATAATGCTGATAGTTTCATTTTTCTTCCTCCAAGAAGCCTGTGACAGAACCCATCTTCTTAAGATATCCAGTTACTGTTCACAGCAATGATATATTCCTTAATAGAATAGCACAGACAGGGGGTGTTTTCAACGTCTGGTTTTTCTAAGAAGAAGGCCTGCCGCCGCCAGTGAAGACAGACAGATTCCCACCCAGATTTCTCCTTGTGACCCGTCTCCTGTTTTGGGGTTGGAGGAAATAGGTTCTGCGGCTGCTTCTGCATTTTCCTCTTCTGAGATTTCTATATTTTCTTCCTCCTGTTTTCCGTAAATCTGTATCTTTTCTCTGGCAGAAACAGCTCTTTTGCCTGTTTCCTCAGTTGTCACTTCCACCTCGTTTATCAGTTCACTGTCACCGACATCCTCTGTAACTGTCACTGCTGCCTGGAGACTAAAGGAATATCCCGGATCAATTTTTTTGATCAGAGCCTTAGTTCTGTCTCTATTTAAAGTAACGCCTTCTTTTTCCAGAAATCTTGCCGTCATACCCTCCATCTGGA
This sequence comes from uncultured Blautia sp., assembly GCF_937880195.1. Classification (GTDB taxonomy): domain Bacteria; phylum Bacillota; class Clostridia; order Lachnospirales; family Lachnospiraceae; genus Blautia_A. The sequence continues at coordinate 91,249 of NZ_CALFLA010000042.1, read as the reverse complement.
ATTTTTCTGTTGTTAAAACAGAATGAAGAGTCCTTTCTCCTGTATTTCGTATACAGATCTGGAAAAATATCTGATCTCCAGCCGCCGCAATACTTCGGTCAGCGGTTTTTGTCACTTCAAACTCTGCCTTTAGCGGAAGAACCTTCGTGGTAAGATCAGCCCTATCTGTCAGTTCTTTCCACCCTTCCAGAGAATAATACCGGGCAGAGGCCGTCAGATGCAGATCCACTGGCTTTTCCCAGCTTTCCGGCAGAGAAATATACAGGTAAAAACACTTTTCTTGCCCCTGTTCCAATAAAATGCCCCTTTCTTCTACCAGGGGTTCTCCGTTTACAGTTTCCCACTGACCGGATAATTCCTCGCCTCCAATATCTTCCTGAAATTTAAGATTTTCTAAAGGGATTTCTCCTGTATTTTCCACTGTCACCCTATAGAGAATCCGGGATCCTGCTCTGGCTGTTTCCGTCTCCGGTCTGACCTTCAGGATAAATTCTGCAGTCTTTTCCTTGTCCGCCTCTGTTTCAGAAGGATTCTCTTCTCCTGGTACTTCCTCTTCCTCAAAATCCTCCTCTGTCTCCATTTCTCCATGGCCGGGATCTTCTTCCTTATTTTCCTCCTCAGCTGTAAAAATATCCGTTTCTTGGTTTTTCTCTTTTTCCAGTAAATTTTCATCCTTCCAGGAATCAGCTTCTCCGGCCAATATATCCTCCGTTTCCTCTTCTCTTATTTCTTCTTCCGTGAAAATGCTTTCTTTTTCTCCGTCTCCTTCCAGAGGAACCCTTTCCTGCTCACAGTATTCTCCCTTTGCATCTGATTCAAAAAGGATCTCTGCCTGTTCTTCTGCATTGCCCTGATACAGGGCGGAGTTTCCCAGCATAATTGCCGCCGCAAGGGCTGCCGTTCCTGCTTTTTTGATTCTTTTCCATATTCTTTTTTTCATGTTTTCTCACTTTCTGCCACAGAATGGTTCACAGACAGACTTTGCCTGCAGCTTACATAATCTGCCTCTTTTTTTCAAAAACAAAAGTGGAATCTATGCCGAATCGGCCTTTTTGAAACGCAGCCGGAAGTCTGATCAGAATGTGCTTCCTGCTGTTCCCGCAGAATACGGGTCTGGATAATAACTATATTTTTACTCTAACATGGTTAAAAGAAATATACAAGAGTTGAAAGAATAATACCTGATTTTTTAATGTTTGTTTAGATTTTTTCATTTTCTTTTAGAAAGAGTACACACTTTGCACACATTTCTCCGATATAATAGGTTTTGGATAGATGAATAACCACTCTCTATCTCCCCCCCCCCTCAAAAAGTTAAGGAAAAGCCGTCAGCCAAAAGCAGACGGCTTTTCCTTTTGTATATTTTTACAGCATTATTCCTCAAAAAAAGCGTCTTCCAGCATAGCGCAGAGTCCGTGATACACTGGAAGGTGGCGTTCCTGAATGTCTGCCGTACAGCTTCCCGGAACACAGATACAGGTATCTGCCAGTTCTTTAAGCTCTCCCCCTGCTGGTCCGGTAAGACCGATCACCTTCATATTTTTTGCCTTTGCCACTTTAACTGCATTTAAAACGTTTTTGGAATTTCCAGATGTGGTAATGGCGATCAGACAGTCTCCTTCCCTTCCATATCCATATACCTGCTGGGCAAACACCATTCCCGGCGCCACATCGTTCATAAATGCAGTAGAAAGAGCAGAATGTCCCGTAAGGGCAATGGCCGGAAGAGCCTGCTGCAGATATTCTGCCAGATCTCCCAGCTTTTCTTTTTCTGATGCCGGAAGAGGACGCTGTTTTTTGAATCCCTTCATCAGCTCTCCCACGATGTGCTCGCTGTCTGCTGCGCTTCCTCCATTGCCGCATACCAGAAGCTTTCCATCTTTTTCATAAGTTTCTTTCAGCTTTTCATAAGCATCCTGAATATCCTCTCTACAGTCCTTAAGATCTGGATATCTTTCTAATACTCTTTCTAATTCGTTCATTTTTTCCCTCCATAGGTATTTTGATATGCCCGAAGACCTACAGAAACTGCCGCATAATCCCCAAGCTTTTCTCCAAGCCCTGCCGGAAGCACCTGCACTACAGATACAGACTGCCCCAACGCTTCTTTATGGATCACTTTTTCCATTAATGGCTTTAACAGTTTTTCCTGTCTGAGATAAATGCTTCCGATCACAATCCTTTCCGGGTTCAGAAGATCGATCAGGATAGAAAGGCCTTCTCCCAGCCTTTCTGCCACTGTTTCAAAAATCTCCAATGCAAGAGGATCTCCCTTTTCTGCCGCCTCTGCAATAGTGCGGGCGCTGATATCTTCAAGTTCTTCTTTATTTTTGCAGAAAAGAGGCTGTTTTCCTTCCTGAAGGGCTTTTTCTGCCGCTCTTTTTCCAAGCTGGGCAATTCCGCCTCCGCTGCAGAATCCTTCAAAAGATCCCTCTTTTCCATATCCTACCGGACCTTCCTTGGAAAGACGGATATGTCCTGCTTCCCCTGCCATTCCGTTTGTTCCGCTGTACAGTTCCCCATTCAAGATCAGTCCTGCTCCAAGCCCTGTTCCAAAGGTGAGAAAAATCATATTTCTGCATCCTTTTCCTGCTCCAAGCTGCCATTCTGCCAGAGCGCAGGCATTGGCGTCGTTCTGAAGCATAACAGGAACTTCCCCGAATCTTTCTTTTAAGGGCGTAAAAAGATCTGTATGATCCCAATGAGGAAGGTTCGGAGGACAAAGGATCAGCCCTCTTTGTTCATCCAGCGGACCGCCGCAGGAGATCCCAATAGCCTTAAGACTCCAGTCCTTGTGAGCTTCCAGTTCCCCACTGATCTTTTCTACAAAATACTGAACCATTTTTTCTGGATGTGGTTCGTCCGTCGGTACTTTTTCTTTTGACAGAAAAACAGGATTTTCCCCCTGAGCCTCCAAAAAAGATACGGCGCATTTCGTACCCCCTATATCAATTCCTGCAATTACATCCATTCTATCTTCTCCTTTTTGCTTTCTATTTCGTCAAAAAAGCCTACCCATGGCAATGATGTGGGCAGCTCCGAAAACTGCTTATATCCAAATTCCTTTGTAATGATCTGATCCTCCGTCCGGCTTATACGGATCACCCTGTCTGCAATGGTCAGCGAATCCGACATATTCATAGCCAGGATCACAATAGAAATCCCTTTTGCCAAAAGCATTGTCTGCAGCTCCCATACCTGCAAACGATGAGGCGTACCTCCATGTTTAAAGGGCTGTACCATAAAAACAACCCGGGGTTTCTGTAAAAGGATCCTCATATAAACCACTCTTGTTTTTTGTTCGTCAGTCAATTCATTAACATAACAGTCAAAAATGTCCTCTCCAAACAGACGGTAATACTCTTCCCTGACAGATTTCTGGATTTTTTTCTTCATCCAGACAAAAGGAATCTTCCCATCCAGTCCCAGACAGAGATTGTCGCACACTGTCAGATCTTCAAACAGCATGGTATGAGAGGACTCTTCCTTTAAAAAAGCCATGCTTCTGGAACGATAGTCGCAAATCCTTCTGCCATCCACAAACATCTCCGCATCCCTCAGGCCGTTTTCCTCCTCCAGGATTCCCCTAAGCTCCCTGTACATTTTTGTATCCAGGCTCTGGATCACCAGACACTCTCCTTCATAAACACTGAATTGAAAATGCCGGAGCTGCTTTCTTGTAATATCCTTTACATACAGAACTTCTTTTCTGCGGCCGTCGCTGCAGTTATCCAGGCCGCGGGCCCTGTGCCGCATCCTCTGCCTTACATGATTATAAAAATCTATATAAAGATTTTTGCTGATCCCCTTTTGAATCTGTTGCTGATCCAGAATAAGATTAATGCTCCCTTCCGACATCAGTATGGCTCTGCTGCATCCCTGCTGTACTTCCTCGAAATGATAAGATACATATAAAAAGGTAAATCCCTTTCCTATATAATATCTCATGATCTCAAAAAGCTTTTCCAGCTCGGCCTCACTGATCACCGTACTGATCTCTCTAAAAATAATCAGATGATATCCTGCCACAACAGCCCTTAAAAGTTCTACGATCACACGATTATAGGCAGAAAGCTTTTCTACAGGCAGAAAAGGATCTATGGAAATATGAATTTCCTCAAGAAAGGGAGCAAGCTGGCGAGCCAGCATGGTTTCATTCAGAATTTCCTTTCCAAATCCTGCCCGCAGTGTAAATATATTTGTGATCACATTTAAACCGTTTACCAGAGAAGTTTCACTGTCGATCAGGCAGATTCTGTTCCTTATATGTTTTTCTTCCTTCCAGGAATTTACGCACCTTTCCTGATAATAGACATAACCATAATAAAGGGGCAGATTATTGACGATCACATCCAGAAGCTCATCCATTCCATAGGAATTAAGGGGAGTGATCCCCATAATCTCTCCCTCCATCACACTAAATGTCATATTGCGAAAAATGATCGTATTTTCTTTTTTATAGGTAACGTCCTGAAGACGGAGAACTTCTTTTTTCATGACAGTTCCTTCTTTTTCAGCTCGTTTTCGTTGTAAATCACCGGTATGGACAGTTCTACGCTGGTTCCTACGTTTTCAAGAGAATATACGTGCATTCCGTATTCTTCTCCAAAAATAAGATGAATCCTGTTATTTACATTTGTCAGCGCTACCCCACCTTTTTCCGGCTGTGTATAATTTTTAAATTCCTCTTCCTTGGAGCTCAGCTTTGCGTTGAGCTTTTCCAGTGTTTCCCTGTTCATTCCCACGCCGTCGTCCGACACTTTAATAAGAAGTCTAGTGCGTGTTCTGGTAATGGAAATAGTGACAGTTCCTTCGTCCAGCTTCAACTCTACTCCATGGATAATACTGTTTTCCAGTATAGGCTGAAGAGTCAGCTTAGGAATCATACAGCGAAGGATATCCTCCCATTCCTCTTCATCCTGTTCGATCCTCAAATGGATCCTGCTGCCAAAACGGTACTGCTGGATCTTGAAATAGGTTGCGCAATTTTCCAGTTCCTCTTCCACTGTAACAAGATTTTCCACCTTGCTTATAGTATACCGAAAAAAAATTGCCAGAGCCTCTGTCATATCTGCCAGATTATCAAGTCCGGCAATGATGGCCTCACTTCTGATTCCTTCCAGGGTATTATAAAGAAAATGCGGATTGATCTGGTTCTGCAGTGCTCTGTACTGGGCCTGCCGCTTTGACAGATCCAGAGTTCTGGTAGACATAATGATTCCCTTGATATGACGGATCAACTGCTCCAGTTCCGGCGATATGGAAAGATCCGTATCGTCCAGATCTTCCAGGGAAAGATAACCTTCGTTAAACATCTGTATCTGACCTGACAGGTTCTTGTAGGGCTTCCATATCCAGAAATAGCCAACTGCCGCAAGAAGCGCCAGAGCCATAATGCCGATCCCCCTGGGGAATAAACCGGAGCGGCTGGTAAGTATAAGTATTAAAGCCCCTGTGACACAGACAAGGATCAAAAAAACTTTTATTCTGTTTACCAGATACTTGTACTTCTGTTTTAGTTTTTTTCTGAAATCATCCATAAAGTTTCCTGTAAACTGCCGGCTTCACGCCTACATTTTTCTCAAAAAGCCTGGTAAAGTGCTTTGGATCGTTATATCCTACCTTCCTGCATATCTCAGACACGGAAAGGCTTGTTTCTCTCAAAAGCTCCTTTGCCCCCTCAATACGTTCGCTGATCAGATATTTTGCAAATCCGATCTCCGTTTCTTTTTTAAACATTACGCTAAAATAAGCAGGCGTCAGCCCTACATATTCGCTGACTTCCTCCAAAGTGATCTGTTCCTGATAATGGTTATGGATAAACTGCTTGGCAAGACGAACCGGACGTACTGCTTCCTCTTCTCTTTGTGAAATCATATGTTTTATCTTTTCCAGCATAAAATCCAGAAGGTATTCAAAAAGATCTCTGACCGTGGTACAGTTCTGACAGTTCCTTGCAAATTCACTGCTCAATTCTCCCTTGTTTGGAAAGTCCATACGCATGATAAACATACTTCCGCACTGGCATACCAGATCCAGGATCTCCCATCCATGAACTCCCTGCGCCTCTGCCGCTTCCCGGCAGACCCCATGAACAGCATTCTGGATCTCCTCTATATTTAAGGTCTGCAGCGCTGTGCCGATCCTTCTTGCAAACTTGTCCACAAGTTTTCTTTCAAAAAGAACCTCGGTATCTGTATCCAGGTCCAGAATCTTTCCAGTTCCCTCCAGAAGTCTTTCTCCCAGAGCATGTCCGGCAATAAGAAAAGATGCTGTGATCTCCTCCGGTCTTTTTACTGCTGATCCCAGTCCCATGGATATCTGAGACTGTCCCAGGTAGTCGTTCCTTCCAAGCATCTGATTCATGGAACTTCTGAGGGCTTTGCGTATTTTTTCACTGTTTCTCAAAGGATAATTCAAAACTCCATACAGATATTCTCCCATAGGAACTACCACCAGGTCGTAACATTCCTTTGTCACCTCCCGAAGAAGGATTTCCTTCATTTTGCTCCAGACCAGTTCTTCCTCATAAGGCAAAGAATCGTCTTTTACGTCCCGTTTCACAGCAATAACCTGAAACACGCCGGAATGGACATTAAAATAATATCTGTCCCTTAGGCTTTCTTCCGTCAGGGAAATGCTGCGCTCATGAACAAGATCATATACCAGCATATTGCGGATCTTGGCCATTTCTTCTTTTCTCTCGTTCTGGATATCCTGAAAGGCCAGATTTTTCCTGCGTTCCGTCTCTATCTCCCTGACCATTTTTGCCAGGGACTCGTTTAAAGCGGCTCTGTCAATAGGCTTCAGAAGATAATCTCTGACGCTCTGTTTTAATGCTGTCTGGGCATATTCGAAATTCGCATAACCGCTGATGATCATAATTTTAATGTCCGGAGAAAACTTTCTTGCCTTTTCGATCAGTTCCATACCGCTGCAGCCAGGCATACGGATATCTGTGATCAAAATGTCTATTTTTTCCCTTCGGATCATTTCCAGGGCCTGAATCCCGTTGGCAGCCGTACCAGCCACCTCAATTCCCAGTTTTTCCCACTCTCCCAGAGCCAGGATCAGTCTGCAGACTCTCTCTTCATCATCTGCCACTACGAGTTTAACCATAACAACCTACTTTCTGCATAAACAATGATGCCGGAATTTACTCCGGCATCATGTAAAAAAACTTTTTATTTTTCTGGAGCTGCCGGATATTCATTACAAAGTAAACGATACGGCGGCTCATCCTCCTCAATTTCAGGAAATCTTCCTGCCGGCGGGTTAAAACGGTTGTCGGTATTGTCATCATTGCACTGACTTACTTCGCCGATCAATACTGCGCCTGTTCCAGGTTCCACCTCAAAATCATGATACATTCCCTGCATGATCGTAATGCTCATGCCTGGTTCCAGTTTTACCTGTGTTCCTGCCGGAACTACCATTACTTCACCGTCAATATGTACGGTAACATCGCCTTCTTTGTCAATTTCTTCATCAGGAAGAGAATTATAAACACGGATCAGAAGGTTTCCGCCGCCTCTGTTAATGATATCCTCCATCTTGTACCAGTGGAAATGATTCAGCGCATACTGTCCTTCTTTCAGATAAAGGAATTTTTCTGCATATGGCTTTTTATATTTATCTGCCATTTTCAGATTTCCGTTGCGGATCGTAAACAGGGAAAAACCGATCTTATCAAAATCGCCCATACCGTAATCTGTGATATCCCATCCTAACATATTATCACGGATCTCGTCAAACTCATGTCCCTTTGTTTTCCATTCCTCCGGTGTAAAATCTGCAAATTTCGGAAGATAGTAACGATAGTCGGCAAGCATTGCCTCCAGCTCTTTTAAAGCCTTATTGATCTCTGATCTTTTCATCTTTTTTCGTCTCCTTTTTTAGTCTCTAAATCTCGAACAGGCCGCCGGAAAATACCGACGGCCCTATTCAATTCATTTTTATCAGAATATGTTCCTTATTCCATCTCTGCAAGCGCATCTTTTGTCAGAACAGAAACGCCTGTGTCTGTCACTTCGCCGCCAAGGTCTTCGCCGTTAAGAGCTTTGATACATGCCTGTACGCCAAGTTTGCCCATCTGATCCGGGTTCTGAGCCATTGTGCATACAAGATATCCGTCCTCGATCAGGCCCTTCAGTGTATCGGATTTGTCAAAACCAACGCCGATGATCTCATCGCTTCCAGAAGCTTTGATTGCGTTTCCAACACCAGTGGATGCGCCTTCGTTTGTTCCGTAGATACCTACAACGCCTTCTGTGATATAGTTCTCAGCGATTGTCTGTGCTTTTGCAGCGTCGCCTTCGCAGTACTGAGTTTCAAGAAGTTCATAAGCGGAGCCTTCCAGAGCCTCTCTGAATCCTGCTTCACGCTGGATTGCAGTGTTTGTGGAAGAGTTGATATTAACGATACCGATAGTTCCTTCTTTTACGCCTTTTTCTTCCAGAGCTTTGATCATTTCTTCTCCGGCAGTTTTTCCAGCAGCCTTATTGTCTGTGGAGAAAGTAGCCTCTGCCTCTACGTTTGCAGGAGAGTCAACATAAACAAGTTTCATTCCAGCATCTACTGCTTCCTGAAGAGCGCCGGAAATTGCGTCTTCACTGTTTGCTGCAACCATGATCGCATCATATCCGCCTGCAACTGCATTGTTGATGCACTCGATCTGTTTTGCGTCGTCTTTTACATCTGGAGCCATAAAGTCAACTGTTACCTTATCTGCTTCAGCTTCTGCCTCTGCTCCCTCTTTCAGGGATACCCAGTGCTGGTCTACAGAGTCCATTGTGATAACTGCGATCTTGTAGTCGCCGTCTGCGGTAACTGTCTCCTCAGCTGCGAATACTGGCGCTGCAGCCAGACTTCCGATCATTGCTGCACAACATAATGCTGCTAAAACTTTTTTCTTCATTGTAAAATCCTCCTTAAATATATTATAAAGCCTTTGCTTTATATTCGTTTTATTATTTTTTATGTAGCTCTTATTTTTTATTTCTTTTTCTTTCTGCTGAAGTTTCCGCTTCTTACTACAACGTCCAGAAGAACAGCGCCTACAACGATCACACCAATGATGATACGCTGGAAACCAACCTGTGCATGGATCAGGTTCAGACCATTTTCAAGAGTCTGCCATACGCCTGCGCCTGCAAATGTTCCAAGAAGGATACCAGAACCGCCCAGAGGTGAAACTCCACCGATAACGCCTGCTGCAACGCCGTACATCTCATACATATTTCCTGCATCCATATTTCCCATTCCGGCCTGAGCGCAGAGGATAAATCCAACTACTGCAGAACAGAATGCGCTTACTACGTAAGCTTTTGTTGTTGTTTTTACTACGTCTACACCAGAAAGCCTTGCTGCGTCTACGTTAGAACCGATAGCATAAATATGACGTCCAGATCTTGTCTTTCCGATCATGAACCAGAAGATCAGGAAAATGATCAGCGCGATCCAGAATGTGTTAAAGATTCCTGCTGTCTTTCCATAGTAGAAGAAGTTCTGGTAAGCGTCTCCTGCTTCTTTGCCGATACCGGAAGCAATGTTGTCTGTATTTCTATTATTGTTTACAATGTAAGCTACGCCACGGCAGATAAACATAGTTCCAAGTGTTGCGATAAATGGCGGTAATTTAAATTTTCCAACCAGGTATCCGTTTACCACGCCTACAAGAAGGGCAACCAGAACAGTGAAAAGAATTGCCACGATAGGGTTCATGCCTTTGGTCATCATAGTTGCTGAGATCATAGCGCTCATACCAACTACAGAACCAATGGAAAGGTCAATGTTTCCTGTAATCATAACAAAACTCTGTCCGATACCGATCAGAAGGTACTTGGACATGGAACGCAGAAGGTTCTGGATATTCAGTGGTGAAAATACCTTCGGGTTCAAAATACCAAATGCAACGTATATAATAACCAATCCTATGAAGGCAGTTACGACGGTTCCGGCGCCCTTCACCCCCATGATCTTTGAAAAGCCGCTTTTTTTCTTCATGATTCTTCCTCCTTGTTGTGGCTCTGAGTCTTCATTTTGTTCTCAAAGGATGTTGCATATTTCAGGATCTCATTCTGAGTGGTTTCTTTTGACATTATCTCTCCTGTGATACGTCCGTCGCACATAACGATGATCCTGTCCGCAATTCCCATTACCTCCGGCATTTCAGAGGAAACGAACATAACAGCAATACCCTGTTTCTTCAACTGGTTCATCAGCTGATAAATTTCTACCTTTGCACCTACGTCAATACCTCTGGTAGGCTCGTCAAAGATTACAACTCTTGAATTTCTTGCCAGCCATTTACCCACAACTACCTTCTGCTGGTTTCCGCCGGACAATGTGCCTGCGTCAACTTCCAGATTCGGAGTTTTGATAGTCAGATCTTTTACAGCCTTTTCGCAAAGTTCATCTTCTGCCTTTGTATTGATCACGCCGCCCTTACCGCAGATAATATCCAGATTCGGAAGCGCGATATTCTGTCTGATGCTTAACTTGGTACACAAACCGTCTTTTTTACGGTCTTCCGGCGCCAGTACCACACCGGCTTTGATGGCGTCCATAGGGTTGTTGATCTTGATTTCCTTGCCATCAAGGATAATCTGTCCTGATTCCTTTGGATCAACGCCAAAAATAGCTCTTGTAGTTTCTGTACGTCCAGCTCCCATAAGTCCGGCAAAGCCTACTATTTCTCCCTCATAAAGAGAAAAATTAATATCTCTTACAAGATGTCCGGCGTTCAGATTCTTTACTTCAAAGATCTTCTTGCCCTTTTCGCATTCTACTCTTGGGAATTTTTCTTTGATCTCACGTCCAACCATGTTGGCAATGATCTCATCCATGGTAAAATCTGAGAAATTGCCTTCTGTAATATAATGGCCGTCTCTCATGATGGTAACTCTGTCTGTAATGTGAGCCAGCTCTTCCAGTCTGTGTGAAATATAAACAATACCGCAGCCCTGGCTTTTCAGCTTGTTGATAATGTGGAACAGCTCCTCGATCTCACGGGATGTAAGCGCTGAGGTAGGCTCGTCCATGATCAGAATCTTTGCATTAATGGAAAGCGCCTTTGCAATTTCGATCATCTGCTGCTTGGAAACCGGAAGATCTCCAACAATCTCATCCGGGTTAATATCTACGCCAAGCTCTCCCAGATACTTTCTTGCGACAGACTCCATCTCTGCATTGTTCAACACAAAGCCTTTCCGTTCTTCACGACCCAGGAACATATTCTGCGCAACAGTCAGGTCCTTGCACATGTTCAGCTCCTGATGGATAATGGCAACCCCTGCCTCCCGCGCCAAATTTGGCGTCAGAGAGGAATATTTTTTTCCAAATATTTCCAGACTGCCCTGATCCAGGGAATAAACACCACTCAGAATTTTCATCAGTGTTGATTTTCCGGCGCCGTTCTCACCGAGAAGGGCCATAACCTCGCCTGAACGAAGATTAAACTTTACATCGTCAAGGGCTTTAACACCAGGAAACTCTTTTGTAATGTGTTCCATAGAAACAATTACATCTCCCATATCCTCATCCTACTTTCTGAAATTTCTCGCTTCTTTATAGCAATAATTATATCGGACTTAAGGACTTCAAAAAAGGGGGACAAAATATGGTTTTGGGTGGTAAATTATTTATTTTGTCCAAATTAACATATTTTTATCCCTTTTTATTGGTTGTTTTATATAATTCTAATCCCTGCACATAACGGCTTTAACAGCCTTTTCTTTTTCTGAAAGGTATTTTTCCATTTCATGCAAATCTGCTTCAATCATTTATAGAACAAAGCGGACAAGTCCGCCTCAGACTCCCTAAATCCCTCAATCCTTGAGAGGTGCTGGACATCTTGCAGATGTCCGTTTAGCACCGACCGAAATGGAATGTAGAACTTGTTACGCTTTGCGCGCCAGATGCAGACTGCCATGGGCAGTCATATTCCTCATGCATCTGGTCGCATCCTCGCGGAGCGTTTTTTGTTTACTCTTTTATCCCAGGATCTCCCGAACTTTCTTTTCTACAAGTTCAGCCATTACCGCATGTCCCCTGACAGAATAATGGATGCCGTCCAGCTCGTTTGTCTCCACCGCGTCTTTTGGATCAAGAAATGCCACAGAATGCTGGTTTGCCACAATCTCATAATAATGAGCCAAGGCGCGGCTTCTTTCTTCCATATCCAAAAACATGTTGTCCAGATCATCCCTTCCCACACTATGAATGGGGGCCGGTGAGATCAGAAGGATTTTGGGCGGCTGTCCGTCTGGTCCTGCTTCTGATTTCAGAATACATTTTACCAGATTTTCAACAGAAGCCCCGATGTCAAAAGGCGTCAGAGAAAATCTTGTTTTCAGGTCGTTGGTTCCCAGCATCAGCACCACAAGATCAATAGGGCTATGGCTTTCCAGACAGGGAAACAGATACGTTTTTCCGTTCTTATGTTCTTCAATGGGATCGTCCCAAAGGGTTGTCCTTCCAGAAAGCCCTTCTTCAATCACATAATAATCCTCTCCAAGACTTTTCTGAAGAAGCCCGGTCCAGCGGATTTCCCTTGGATACCGTTGGTTGGAATCCGGTCTCAGACCATATGTATTAGAATCGCCATAACACAAAATCGTTTTCATTTCTTTTGTTCCTCCGCTTCTTACATTTTCTTTATTATATCAATCATTCCGAAGTCACAAAAGGGGGTTAAAATATGGTTTTAGTATTACTGCTTCTCTCCCACAGAAACGCTCCATACTGTTTCATAAACCTTACCTGCATCCAGAGAAAGAAGTCCCGGCTGAGTTTCCAGATCCTCCACAATATTTTTGCGGGAAGGAAGAGAGCTCCATGGCTCAATACACACGTAATTCACTTCTGCATGAGGCCAGTGCCAGATTCCTAAGTTATCCCATTCAAAAGCAACTCGGATCTCTTTTTTGCCCTTTTCACTGCTGATGCTTACTTCCTTTGGAGTTCTGTTCAGCACAATAGCGTCATTGTCAAAAAGATCATGGCGAAGATTTAAGTATCTTCCCTGGGCAAGTTCTAACGGACGGTCCGATTCAAGCACAAAACAGTCGTCGGAAAGATCCTGCTGTACAAGCTCTGCGTCAGGGCCAAAGTCAATTCTGTAGTCCTCAAAGGAAAGCCCATCCTCAAAAGGAACCTGGAATCCCGGATGACCTCCGATTCCAAAATACATAGTCTTCTCGTCTTTATTTTCTACCCTCATGGAAATCAAAAGCTTCTGTCCTTCCAGTTTCCAGGTAATGTAAAGGGCAAAGGCAAAAGGATACTGCTTCTCTGTTTCAGGGGAATTTAAAAGCCCCAGTGTCAGAAGATCTTCCTTTTTTTCCACCAGCTCCATTTCCGCATTTGGAAGAAAACCGTGGATATCCATATTGTACTTTTTGCCGCCATAGGTATAACTTTTTTCTGTCATTCTTCCAATATACGGAAAAAGGGTCGGTCCTTTTCTTTTCCATGTGGCTTCATCCCCCTGCCACAGATATTCTCTTCCGTCTTTGTCCTTAACAGACTGAAATTCTCCGCCTATGGATGAAATTTCTACTGTAAGTTCCCCATTACTGATCCTATAATTCATGCTACAAACCTCCCAATTTCTTCTTATTTTCATTCAGTATATCACGGACCACCTTTCGTTTCTATCTTTTTATTGCATTTCCTTCTTTATTCTTTTATAATTAATGGTATCGAAAATGAAAAAGAAATGAGGAATTCCTATGAGTGAAAAAACTGTAGTAGTTGCATTAGGACATAAGGCACTTGGAACCACTCTGCCGGAGCAGAAAATTGCCACTAAGGCTGCGGCAAAAGCTATCGCCGATCTGGTAGAAGACGGCACAAACATCGTAATTTCACATAGCAACGGGCCTCAGGTAGGCATGATCCATACCGCCATGAATGAATTTGGCAAGGCCCACCCAAAATACACCTTTGCACCCATGTCCGTATGCTCTGCCATGAGCCAGGGCTATATCGGTTATGACCTGCAGAACGCCATCCGCACAGAGCTTCTTGCCCGCGGTATTTATAAACCAGTGGCAACTGTACTGACACAGGTAGTCATTGATCCCTATGACGATGCTTTTGCAGAACCGGAAAAGATCATCGGCCGTGTGCTGACTGCCGAAGAAGCAGAAGCCGAGGAAGATAAAGGAAACTTTGTCACAGAAGTAGAAAAAGGACAGTACCGCAGAATCCTGGCTGCTCCCAAACCTCAGCGCATCGTAGAACTGGAAACTGTCCGCACTCTTGCCGAAAACGGACAGATCGTCATTGCCGCAGGCGGCGGCGGAATCCCGGTTCTGGAACAAGGCATTGAACTTCACGGAGCCAGCGCTATTATCGAAAAGGATCTTGCAGGCGGACTTCTTGCAGAAGAACTGAATGCAGATACTCTTCTTATCCTTACCAGCGTAGAAAAGGTCAGCCTGAACCTTGGCACAGACAAAGAAGAGCTTCTGGGAGTAATCTCCCCGGAAGAGGCGCGGACTTATATAGAAGCAGGCCAGTTCACCAAAGGCTCCATGCTTCCCAAGATCGAAGCAGGTCTTTCCTTCCTGGAAAAGGGATCAGGCAGACGGGCGATCATCACAGATCTTGCACATGCCAGAGAGGGCTACGAAGAAAAGACAGGAACAATCATTAAATAAAACGGAGTAACAAAATGGATCTTAAAAGCAGAACACTGTCGAATTTTGCCGAACTTGTACATACAGGTGAATGTAAAAAATTCAAAGGCAGATTAAAGGTAGGAGTTGACCTTGGAACCGCCAACACAGTTCTTGCGGTGGTGGACACCTCCAATCGTCCCATTGCCGGAATTTCCGCTCCTTCTCATGCGATTCAGGATGGAGTGATCTTAAATTATTATGAATGTGTGCAGATTGTTTCCAAACTAAAAGAAACACTGGAAGAGCGTCTTGGCACAGAGCTTCCCTATGCGGCTGCAGCTATTCCTCCCGGCGTTTCTCCCGGCAGCGTCAAAAGCATTGGCTATGTGTTGGAGGGCGCTGGTTTTGAAGTCACCAATATTGTAGACGAGCCTACTGCCGCATCTGCTGTTCTGAAAATCACAGACGGAGCCGTAGTAGACGTAGGAGGCGGTACAACAGGAATCAGCATTCTCAAAGACGGAAAGGTCATATACACAGATGACGAGGCTACCGGCGGCACACACATGACCATGACTGTAGCCGGTCATTATCACATCCCCTATGAGGAAGCAGAAATCCTAAAAACACAGCCGGATAAGGAAGAGGAAATCTTCCCTGTCATTAAGGCTACTGTAGAAAAAATGGCGCTCATTACAGAAAAATTTCTCAAGGGCTACCAGGTTCCTGCTGTTTATGTAGTAGGCGGTTCATCTATGTTCCGGGAATTTACCTCTGTATTCGAAAAGCGGCTGAACCTGCCTGTATATCAGCCTGTCCACCCGCTTCTTGTGACCCCTTTAGGAATTGCATACTGCTGCCAGCTCCCTGAGCTTCCCAAAAAAGAATCTAAATAATTTATCATGATAGCAGAAATCCCCGGCAGATTATAAGCCTGCCGGGGATTTCTTATTCTTTACATAGATTTTCTTTCTGCGATTTCAGCCATCTTCGCCTCATTGAGACGAGTGTCTCCGTGAACACGGCTGTAGGAAAGATATCCGTTCATTCTGTCAATCTTTGTAAGGTTTTTGGAGCCGCATACAGGGCATACATCCATTTCCAGTTCCTCATGACCGCAGTCGTCACAGTATGCCAAAGAAAGATTAACTCCTTCATAGTAGCCAAGATCCATAGCTCTGCGGATCAAAGTACGGATCGCTTCTTTATTATATCCAATAGGATAACGTACATACTGAATCTTTCCTCCGTTGCACAGCTCCCAGAAACGTCCTTCCAGATCCTGTTTCTCAATGGGCGTAACGTCCTCTGTTACATGACAGTGGAAGCTGTTGCTTACATAAGGTCTGTCAGAAACACCTTCGATAATTCCATACATCTTGCGGAACTGCTCTACCTGAAGACCGCAGAGACTCTCTGCCGGAGTTCCGTAAATAGCGTAGAGGTTTCCGTCCTCCTCCTTAAACTGGTTGACCTTATCGTTGATATATTTCAGCACTTCAAGGGCAAATTTGCCGTCTTCTCTAATGGATTTGCCATTATAAAGCTCCTGCAGCTCGTTCAGGGCAGTAATACCAAAAGACGCAGTCATAGGCTTCAGGATCTTGCCGATCTTTTCATGGGGTTTCAGACGACCTCCGTAGAAGCCTCCCTCGCAATATGCAAGAGGGTTGGTGGACGCTCTCATCTGTCCCAGATATTCATAGGTACGAATATGAAGGTTACGGATCATTTCCAGATAAAAATCAAGGACCTCATAAAAATCTCTGCTCTCTGCTCTTGCTTTTGCAAGGATCATAGGAAGGTGAAGGCTCACTGCTCCCACATTGAAACGTCCTACAAACACTGGACTGTCCTTCTCGTCTGCAGGGTACATTCCCCCTCTTTCATACCAGGGGCTTAAAAAGGCCCTGCATCCCATTGGGCTTATTACCTTGCCGTACTGTTTATACATACTGGAAATATATCCTTTTCCAGACATAGAAAGCCAGTCTGGATACATTGTTTTGGCCGAGCAGTCTACGCCCACTTCAAACACATCCTCACAGCACTGTCCCGGTCCATGGATATTTTCATCATAAAGGAAAACAATTTTGGGGAAAAGAACTGGTTTTTTATGTCCCTCTTTGCCCTGTCCGCCCATATGAACCTCCAGAAGAGAAATATTACACATTTTTTCAAACTGTCCGGTTCCAAGTCCCAGAGTCACTGTGACAAAAGGATAATCTCCTCTGGATGAGCCAACAGTATTCAGTTTATATTCAATACCCTGCCATCCCTGGTCAAAGTCTCTCCGAACCTTATCCAGCGCATATTCAATAGCGCGTTCTTCTCTTCCTGTCCAGGAAGGATCAGAGTATTTCAAAAATTCCTGTACATATTTGTCATAGCTCTTCTTTGCATAAGGAGCAAGGATCTTATCTACCTCCGGCACAGTAAAGCCGCCGTACTGCTGCGCAGCAGTGCTTAAGACAATATCTCCCATAACGTCAAAGGCTGTGTCAAGGGTCTTCGGTTCATTATACCAGACGTTTCCCATCTCGAAACCGCCCTTCAGTACAGAAGCCACGTCAAAAAGACAGCAGTTCATGGTATCCAGACGGGCAGACTGGTCGTGAATGTAAATATAACCGTCCTTACATGCCTGAAGCTCATTGCGGTTCATAAAGAATTTACGGTAAAGTTCCTTGTTCAGCTCATTAAAGATCAGGCTTCTCTTTGTTGCTACAAGAGCGCTGTCTGTATTGGCGTTGCTCTTATCTCCAATATAGCGGATTGCCTGGCTCTTGGTATATACGTCGTCCATCATGTGGATAAAATCAAGTTTATAATTCCGGTAGTCCCGGTAGCTCTTTGCCACTGCAGGATTCACTCTCTCCAAAGCGCCCTCTACGATATTATGCATCTCCTGGATCTGGATCTCATTTTTCCCAAGAGAGTCCGCATGCTCCTGGGCAAAGCGGCAGATAAAGTCCTTTTCCTCCTGAGAAAATGTATATAAAATTCTCTCGGCAGACTTATTTACTGCTGCAACGATTTTCTGCGGATTAAATTCTTCCTTTGTCCCATCTTTTTTGATTACATAAATCATACCATTTTTCTCCTATTTTATCTCCTAAAAAAATGCACGTTCCTTCAATGTGCATCCCCTAAGATATTCTCCCCATATCTGGTGTTGCAAAAATGAGTATAGCACAATATCCTGTAAAAAGAAAGGGGGAATTTTAAAAAGTTTATTCCCCCTTCCAATCAGCCCTCTGTTTCCTTAAAATACACGCTTTTGTAGGAATCCTCATCCTGCATAAGCTCCAGCACATCGCCTTTTTTCAGCGGCTGGGTAATCGTCTCGCCTTCCCACAGATTCCAGATCTTTTCTTCTCCGGTATCTGCTTTTTCGCAGATCAGCGTAACCTCGTCGCTGTTTGTATAGATTTCATAGATTCCTGCCGGAAGCTCCTCGCCTACTATGATCGACCCATATCCGGCGCTGAGACCGTATTCCATTTTTCCGTCTGAACCAGACCAGGAGGAAAATCCATATGTATCTGTGTCAGGGATGTCATCTTCCTCTATATCAGCCCCTTCTATGACCTCTTTCAGGGCGCTTCTTTCGGAAGTGCTTTCAAGATACTCATTATACAGCCGCCTTGCTCTCAGACTTGTTACAAAATCATCAACAAAAGGCCTTGCAATCATAAAAATAACTATGATCCAGAAAATAATGCCTCCCAGGGATTTCTTTTTCTTGGGTTTTTTCTCAGAACTCCAGGAACTGTTATTGCTTCTGCCAAATTCCTTTTTACTTCTGGCTGCTGCCTTTTGATTATTCCTGGCTTTCTTCTCAGTCGTCTGGGATGTGCTTCTGCCAATCGTTTTTGAAGATTTCTTCTGTGTATTTTTATTGACTGTCCGACTGGATGTCTGTTTCGCCGTATCTCCAAGGGGAACCATTCGTTTCAGCAGTTCCTCCTTCGCCTTGTCTGTGGCATGTTTCTCATGGGTTCTCCGGTCCTCGTTCAAATGATACAGAAGTTCGTCATTTTTGTAAGGCATTCCGCACTGGCGGCATCTTCCGTTCACAACAGGTCCGTCGCATAAAGGACATTTCATCTGCTCCACCCTCCCCTGTATTTTTCTTTTTCCATTGTATCGAATATCCTCTGAACCCGCAAGTTAAAAATTGCAATCAGCAATTTTTTCTGCTATAATAAGTGAATCTTATTTTGAGGAGGATTATTATGGAACAATTAAAAATCCCTGCCGGATATCAGTCTGATCTGAATCTCCATGATACCCAGGTAGCAATTAAGACTGTCAAAGACTTTTTTCAGCAGACCCTTGCCCAGAAGCTGAATCTTCTTCGTGTTTCTGCGCCTGTATTTGTAGCCCCCTCTTCCGGCCTGAACGATAACCTAAACGGTGTGGAACGGCCCGTCAGCTTTGATATCAAGGGTATGGACGAAAACGCTGAAATTGTTCACTCTCTTGCAAAATGGAAGCGCTACGCCCTGCAAAAATACGGTTTCCAACACGGCGAGGGTCTTTATACAGATATGATCGCCATCCGCAGAGACGAGGATATTGACAATATCCATTCTGTATATGTAGATCAGTGGGACTGGGAAAAGATCATCTCCAAGGAAGAACGGACAATGGAAACCCTGATCCATACTGTGCGTTCCATTTACAGCGTACTTCGCAAAACCGAAAAGTACATGGCTGTCCAGTATGATTACATAGAAGAAATTCTTCCTAAAGAAATCGCTTTCGTTTCCACCCAGGAGCTTGTGGATATGTACCCGGACTGCACTCCCAAAGAAAGAGAATACCGCATTGTAAAAGAAAAAGGCGCTGTTTTCCTTATGCAGGTCGGAAAAACCCTGACTAACGGAGAACGCCATGACGGACGGGCGCCGGACTACGACGACTGGGAACTAAACGGAGACATCCTTGTTTATTATCCTGTTCTTGACATTGCTCTGGAGCTTTCCTCCATGGGAATCCGAGTTGACGAGGAAGCCCTTGACCAGCAGCTTACCGAATCCGGCTGCAACGACCGCCGGGAGCTTGCGTTCCAAAAAGCCATCCTGAACAAAGAGCTTCCTTACACCATCGGCGGAGGAATCGGCCAGTCAAGAATCTGTATGTTCTTTCTCCGTAAGGCTCATATCGGCGAAGTACACGCTTCTCTCTGGCCTTCCCAGGTTCTCAGTGAAGCTCAGGCAAAGGGAATCCAGCTTCTTTAAACAGAGCTTTCCCTTATGTGAGCAGTTACCAAAAGCCGCCTGTAAAAGGCGGCTTTTTTCTGTATTTTTCACCAAATTTTAATAATTCAATTATTGACAGTCACGTACCTTCATACTATCATAAGGTTAGCGTCTGTTTACAAGCAACAGGAAAGGCAAAGGTACATAACGTGAATATTTTATTTTTTCTGACACCCAAAAGTGAAGTAGCTTATATATTTGAAGATGATACTCTTCGTCAGACCATAGAAAAAATGGAGCATCGGAAATTTTCCTGCATTCCCCTTCTCAGTGTAGACGGCCGTTATACAGGAACCATCTCCGAAGGCGATCTTCTGTGGGGGCTGAAACGTCTGAACACTATGAACGTAAAGGAAATGGAAGATATTTCCATTATGGCCATTCCCAGACGAGCCACATATAAGCCGGTACATGCTGACGCAGATATGGAAGATCTCCTGGATCGCGCCATTAATCAGAATTACGTTCCCGTGGTAGATGATCAGGGCTTTTTTATTGGCATCATTACCCGTAAAGAGATCATCAAATATTGCTACAATGAACTAAAAAAAGCATATGCGGATAAGACTACCTCCGATTCCGAAAAACACCATACAAAATAAAAACCGCCGCTTAACAGCTATATCTTGTTGTTAAGCGGCAGTTTTTATGGTTTTTATAATACTTTGGAAAGAAATTCTTTAAGTCTCTGATTTTTCGGATTGGCAAAAAACTCTCCCGGCTCGTTTTCTTCCTGGATCTTTCCTTCATCAATAAACATAACGCGGCTTGCCACCTCTCTGGCAAATCCCATCTCATGAGTAACAACTACCATGGTCATTCCTGAATGAGCAAGCTCTTTCATCAGCTCCAGAACCTCCCCTACCATTTCCGGGTCAAGAGCAGAGGTAGGCTCGTCAAAAAGCATAACGTCCGGGTTCATTGCAAGGGCTCTGGCAATGGCGATCCTCTGTTTCTGTCCTCCGGAAAGCATATCCGGGTAAGCATTCGCTTTATCTGGAAGACCTACTCTCTCCAGAAGCTCATCTGCCCGGGCGGAAGCCTCCTGGGCAGTCATGAGTTTCAGGGTGACAGGAGCCAGCATAATGTTTTCTTTTACTGTTTTATGGGGAAACAGATTAAACTGCTGAAAAACCATTCCGATTTTTTGACGGTGGCGGTTAATATCTACTTTTGGATCTGTAATATCTGTACCCTCAAAAAGAATCTTTCCTCCTGTAGGTATTTCCAGAAGATTCAGGGAACGGAGAAAGGTAGATTTACCGGAACCGGAAGGACCGATCACAGCCACAACCTCTCCCTGACAGATATTTGTAGTGATCCCGTCAAGAACATGGGTGGTTCCAAAAGATTTTTTCAGGTTCTGGACTTCAATAAGGACATTATCCTTGTTTACGCTCATTTGTTCTCAGTCTCCTTTCCAGTTTGTTCATGATCCAGGTCAGGAACATGACGACGATAAGGTAGATTACCGCAGCTGCAAGCAGAGGCCAGAATGCGTTGTAGGTACGGCTCTGGATCAGCATTGCGCCCTTTGTAAGATCCATCATTCCAATATAGCCAATGATGGAAGTTTCCTTGATCAGCACGATAAACTCATTTACAAGAGCCGGAAGCACGTTTTTAAATGCCTGAGGAATGATGATCAGACGCATGGTCTGCTGGAAATTCAGTCCAAGGCTTCTTCCTGCCTCTGTCTGTCCCTGGTCGATGGACATAATACCGGAACGAACGATCTCAGCCACATAAGCTCCTGAGTTGATTCCAAAGGCAAGTCCGCCTACTACGATCTTGTTCATGCTTACAGAACCAAAAATAACAAAATTCATAATCAAAAGCTGGATCATGGTAGGTGTTCCACGGATCACAGTCAGGTACACGCAGCAAATCGCGTTCAGCACCTTAAACTTGCCTGATTTGTCATGGGCGGAACGAATAATCGCCACAATAAATCCCAGGATGATACCAATGATCACTGCAAACACAGTAATGATAAGTGTTGTCCGAAGACCCTGCAGCAGCCACAGATAACGGTCATCCTTAATAAAATTCAAATAAATATCCTGTTTAATGTCTGCCATTAACATCTGGATTCTCCCTGCTTTCTCATGAAAAGAGACTGCCGCAAGCGTTTTGTCCCTGTGGTTTCTCCATCAGAGCGCTTATTCAACAGCCCCTGTCGTTTATAGAATCTAAGCCTTTTCCTATGGTTTATTTCTTAACAATAATTACCTGGCTTGCATTTGCATAAGTATCTGTAAAGTTTACGCTTGCCTGACGGTCTTCTGTTACTGTCATACCAGCTAAACCAAAATCAGCCTTACCGGACTGTACTGCCGGAAGAATTGCGTCAAACTCCATATCCTCGATCTTCAGCTCATATCCAAGCTTGTCGCAGATTGCCAGAGCGATATCAGCGTCGATACCTACAATGTCCTCGCCCTCATGATATTCATAAGGCTCAAACTCTGCGTTAGTTGCCATAACAAGCTCTCCCTTGGAACGGTCCACATCTTCTGGAGATTCATAAGGAGTTTTGCCTGCGTCATCGCCAATGTAGTTGTCCATAATGCTGTCAACAGTTCCGTCTTCTTTCAGCTCTTTCAGAGCTTCATTCATTTCTTTAAGAAGATCCTCATTGTCTTTTGCAAGGCAGATTGCATACTGCTCGTCTACAAAAGGCTCCTCCAGGATTTTCAGGTCGTCGTTGTTCTCTACAAATTTCTGAGCCGGCTGAGAGTCAATGATCACGCAGTCGATCTGTCCTGCTTTAAGAGCCTGGATCGCTTCGCTTCCCTTGCTGTAACGTTCTACAATCGCTCCGTCTTTTTCATACTCAGATGCCTCAAGATCGCCTGTTGTTCCAAGCTGTACTCCAATGGTCTTGCCTGGCAGATCCTCTTTGGATTCTACTGCAGCAGATACAGATACTGTCATTCCTGCTGCCATTACTGCGCTTAATACAAATGCCGTCATTTTTTTCATGTTTTTCATTTTTGTTTCCTCCTTGATCGTTTATACCCCTTTTGGTATATTTATACATTTTCGTTGCATAAAAATTTACAAAATCATTGTTATTATTGTATCATGTTTTTTTGAAAATGCAATAGTTTACTTGCATAATAAAAAAATATTTTCTATAATAAAAATACGTTTATATGCACAAAAAACTACGTTTATATACACATATACATTTTTTCAAAGGAGGTATCTTATGGGTATGAATCAAACTCCCGCTTCTGAACGAGTCCACATCAGTTTTTTCGGCAGACGCAACGCAGGCAAATCCAGCGTTATCAATGCCGTCACCGGACAGGAGCTTGCCATTGTTTCCAACGTAAAGGGAACTACTACTGATCCTGTATACAAAACCATGGAGCTTCTGCCCCTTGGACCTGTTATGGTCATTGACACGCCAGGCATTGATGACGAAGGCGAACTGGGAGCTCTCCGTGTCAAAAAAAGCTATCAGGTATTGAATAAAACAGATATTGCAGTTTTGGTGGTAGACGGAACCATTGGAAAAACAGACTGTGAAGAGACTCTGATCCGGCGCTTCCAGGAAAAAAACATTCCCTGGATCCTGGTCTATAACAAATCAGACCTTCTTCCTTCTGCTGATTTTTCCCTTTCTTCCAATGAAATCCTGGTAAGCGCTGCAAAAAAGACAAATATCTATGAATTAAAGGAAAGGATCGCCTCCCTGAAACCAGAGGACACTCACAAATATCCTTTGATCAGCGATCTGATCCAGCCACTTGATCTGGTAATCCTTGTGATCCCTGTTGATAAGGCCGCCCCAAAGGGCAGGCTGATCCTTCCCCAGCAGCAGACCATCCGGGCAATACTGGAACGGGGCGCCCTTTCTCTTGTGGTACGGGACACAGAGCTTTCAGAAACCCTTGAGCGCTTTCACAAGCAAAATATCCATCCCCGTCTTGTAATTACTGACAGTCAGGCTTTTTCAAAGGTATCTGCCGTAACGCCTAAGGAAATTACCCTGACTTCTTTTTCCATTCTTTTTGCAAGATACAAAGGTGATCTGGAAGCAGTGACAAAAGGGGCCGCAGCCCTGAAAAACATTCAGGATGGGGACAAGATCCTCATTGCCGAAGGCTGCACCCACCATCGCCAGTGCGACGATATCGGAACTGTAAAAATCCCTTCCATGATCCGAAAATTCACTGGAAAAGAGCCGGAATTTTTCTTTACCTCCGGCACAGAATTTCCTGATAATCTGACAGATTATCAGCTGGTAGTCCATTGCGGAGGATGTATGCTTAATGAAAGAGAAATGAAATACAGAATTTCCTGCTGCCAGGATCAAAGGGTTCCCATTACCAATTATGGAATCCTTATGGCACAGGCCACAGGTATTCTAAAAAGAAGCCTTGCTCCTTTCCCGGAGATCCAAAAGCTTCTGTAGTTTTCTAATTTTTTATTCTGATTTCACAAAACCATAACATTTTACTTTTATACTGGATAAAGTAAATCGCAAGGGGAGGCAGAGCTTTTTTCCTGATACTTTATGGTTTTTCAGGCTCTGCAGAGTATTTTTAATTAAACGAGGAGGAACTTTATGAAATTTACAAAAATGCAGGGAATCGGCAACGATTATGTATATGTCAACTGCTTCGAGGAGACAGTGAGTAATCCTTCCGCAGCGGCAAAGTTTGTCAGCGACAGACATTTCGGCATCGGATCAGACGGTCTGATCCTGGTGAAGCCCTCTGATATCGCTGACTGTGAAATGGATATGTATAATATGGACGGCTCTCAGGGAGCCATGTGCGGAAACGGAATCCGATGCGTGGCAAAGTTTGCCTATGACAAAGGCCTTGTAAAAAAGAAACACATAAGCGTCGCCACAAAAAGCGGTGTGAAATATCTGGATCTTACTGTAAAAAACAACAAGGTTTCCTCTGTAAAGGTCAATATGGGTTCCCCTATCCTAAACGCCAAGACTATCCCTGTGGTATCTGAAAAGGAACGGGTAATCGACGAGCCCCTGGACGTAAACGGAACTATTTACCGCATCACAGCAGTTTCCATGGGAAATCCTCATGCTGTTGTTTACATGGATGATCTCACGAACCTGGATATTGCCAAAACAGGCCCTTTGTTCGAAAACCATATCCATTTCCCTGACCGGATCAATACAGAGTTTGTAAAAGTCATTGACCGCCGCACTCTTCAGATGCGCGTCTGGGAACGTGGTTCCGGCGAAACCCTGGCCTGCGGAACAGGCGCCTGCGCCGTTGCCGTTGCCTCCACCTTAAATGGACTGGTGGATGAGGATGTGCCTGTTACTGTGAAGCTCCTTGGAGGAGATCTTCAGATCCTGTGGAACCGCCAGGAAAATCTGGTGTACATGACAGGACCTGCCACCACTGTATTTGAAGGCGAGATTGATCTTTCCTTCCTTGAAAAATAATAGAAAAAATCAAAACCGGATGCCAGAAAGGTTATAGTGAAACATTTCTGGTAATCCGGTTTTTCTTTTGCCTTAATCATGCCTATTGCATATTATTTTTCTTCGTTTTCTTCCTGGAACTTCCGGTATTCTTCCACAGGCATATCCATTCCCGTATACAGCTTATAGGCTGCGGCTCCCTGCCACAAAAGCATTCCTTTTCCCCCAACAGTTCTGCATCCTGCTTCTTTTGCCTCACGAAGAAGCCTTGTTTCCTCTGGATTATATACCACATCTGCAACAACAAGCTCTGGACGGAACATTGATCTGTCCTGGATCAAAGTTGTGTCTTCATGTGGCTTCATTCCTGCAAGAGTTCCGTTTACCAGAATATCTGCTTTTTCAATCTCTTCTCTCAATTTCTCCTGATCATCCAGGCAGAATACCTGCACTTTGCAGTCCGGAGCTTCTTTTTTCAGTTTCTCAGCTGTATTTCTCGCTCTTTCAAGAAATGGATCGTCAGGATTAAAAATAGAAATAGAATCCGCTCCGTCAAGAGCGCACTGCACCTGGATGGCCGTTGCAGCGCCCCCTGCGCCAAGGACTACCATTTTTTTATCCTTTACTTCTACTCCATGCTCCCTCAGATTCTGTACAAACCCTGTTCCGTCTGTAATATGACCTATAAGTTTTCCGTTTTCATTGACAATGGTGTTTACTGCGCCTATGATCCTTGCTGCAGGAGAAAGCTCGTCCACCAGCCGGGCGGCTTCGTTTTTACAGGGCATTGTCACGTTTGCTCCTCTCATCTTAAAAAGCCTCATGGTGTCCAGAGCCGCCTCCACCTGATCTTCCTTAATATCAAAAGCCATATATGCGTAGTCCTGCCTGTGATACTGAAAGCTGAAATTATACATAGCCGGAGAGCCTGAATGCCCTACCGGGCTTCCGATCAGCATTAGAAGTCCTGTTGTTCCCTTGATTCTCTGTTCCATAGTAAGCTCCTCCTTTTAGTTTATGGATTCCAGACCTGCCACAATCTCATCACAGATCTCTTTCTTGGTCTTTCCGTCTGTCTGGATGACAATATCTGCAGCCGCTTCATACTTTTCCCGGCGTTTTTCCATTAATTCAGAAATAAATTCCACATTCTTGTTTCCTTCCAGAAGCGGTCTGTCATGATTATTCTTTACTCTTTTCAGAATTGTTTCCGCAGAGGCAGTAAGAAGAACCACTTTTCCATTTTTCTTCATTTCCGCAACATTTCTTTCTCTCATGGGTACGCCGCCGCCACAGGAGATCACTGTGTTTGTTTTTGCCTGCATCTCGACCAGAAGATTTGTTTCCAGATCCCGGAAATATTCCTCTCCTTTTATTTTAAAAATATCAGAAATACTCATCTGTTCTCTTTTGGCAATTACCTGGTCCATTTCAATTACATCCATATCAAAGGCTTTTTTCAGATATGTCGAAACTGTGCTTTTGCCTGTTCCCATAAATCCGATCAAAAGGATGTTATAATCAAACTGCTTTTTTTCCACCTGTTTGTATCCTCCCTTTTATAAAAATCCAAGTGAGCTTATTATACCATCCCCGGTTCACTTTAACAATATAAAGTGCAAAATTCAAAAAAGATCTCCTCTGCCTTTACAGAAGAGATCTTGTCCCTGATTTCACATTTTTATTTTATCATTTCCAAGATTCTTTCCACTACAAACACAGCCCCGCAGGAACAAAGCGCCACAGTCAGAAGGCTTTTTTCACAATAGGCTGCCACAAGCGCTGCCAGAAGACCTGCTGCTCCTGCAAGCATCCCCGAAGACGGGGCTGTGAGAATAGCCGGAAATGTCATTGCCGCAAGACAGGCATAAGGAACGTAGTACAAAAAAGATTTAAAAAACGGATTGGAAATCTCTTTTTTAAAAAGCACCAGAGGCAGCATACGGATCAGATATGTAACGCCTGCCATAACAAGAATATAAAGATACACACTATGATTCATGAACTTCCTCCTCTCCATCCTCCAAAGGCCAGAAATAAGCTGCCGCTCCTGCTACAAGCAGAGTTGTAATAATGATTACAAAGCCGGAAGACACACGGTTCAGAACCGGAACATAGGCAAACAGAGCGCTGATCGCCATGGCTCCAAGCACTACTTTAAAAACTGCCCTGTGTTTTTTGGCAGGCGGTATGATAATTGCCAGAAACATTCCATAAATAGCAACGCTCAAAGCGCTTACCAGAAATCCCGGCATAATATTTCCTGCAATAGCTCCTGCCAGGGTTCCAAAGGTCCATCCCGGAATTGCCACGCTCATAGCTCCATAATTATAAAAGGGATTGATCCGCCCAGGCTGTCCTGCACTTATGCCGAAAATTTCATCCGTTACTCCAAAAGCCATGATATATCTGTGCCAGGGAGCAATTCCTCTCTCCAGCTTTTGAGACAGAGAAAAAGACATCAGACTATATCGGAGATTAATAATAAGCTGGGTCAAAGCCATTTCCCAGAGGGAACCCCAGGCCAGCATAATATCCAGTCCGGCAAACTGACCCGCTGAAGTCAGATTGGTAATAGAGATTAGTGTTGCCTGCCATGCCGACATCCCTCCGGAAACTGCCATCATTCCAAAAGTAAAGGAAACGGCAACATACCCTAAAGCGATAGGGACTCCGTCATGGAGTCCCTGCATAAAACACTGTTTATTTGATTGCTGTTTCATTTTATGTTCACACTCCTTCTTTTCCGTATTCATTATACGGTTTCCCTAAGGAAATGTAAAGTAAATGAACAGGTCTTATAGCTTTACAGGTTATTTTTCCAGAATCCTGTAGTAGCTTCTGGCTGTCACCAGATAGATCAGGCCATATACAGCCGCAAATGCAACAGCGGTTGCCACAGTACACATCAAAAAAAGTCTGTCATTTACCATTCCCACAAGAAGCAGCATCCTTTTCATCAAAGGAAAAGCCATGGCGATGTGTACGCAGGCAGCCATAAGCGGAAGGAAAAATACCATTAATATCTGCCTGCGGATAGAAGAACGTACCTCCTGGCGGCTCATGCCTACCTTACGCATAATCTGAAATCTTTCTTTATCCTCATATCCTTCGGAAATCTGCTTGTAATAAATGATCAGAGCAGTTCCCATTAAAAACACGCACCCAAGCAGAATTCCTACAAAGAGCAAGCCTCCGTTCAACCCGTAAAAATTCTCTTTCTCTTCCGCTCTTGCCCTGTTTGACACCATATCTCCCTTCTGGGAAAAATGCCCCTGACTTCTGAATACTTCAATCTTCTCGTCAAAAAGTTTTTTCAGTTCAATAGCCTCGGCATCATTTCCGTCTACCATAATTCCCAGGGAAGATTCCATCCGGTAACCCATAGATCCGCTTTTTTCCATTTCCCTTTTCTGAATTTCACTGATCTGTTTAAATGTTTCCGGGTTTGTTACAAGATAAATGGAGCTTACATAATCTACGCCGATCAGACCGGGGATATCCGGCTTTTTCTTTAATTTTCCCACAGCAGTAAATTCCTGCCCTCCAATATCTATACTTTTTTCTTCTGTTCCCCAGACAAGCGCGGTTCCATCCTTCAGAGAAATTTTTTCTCCATTGGGATCATGATAATACTCCTCAGGGATTACAACCAACTCCATAATATCCTGTTCCTTTACCTTCGCCTTACCGGCATCAAAGGTGTAATGATGTCCGTCCAAAAATCCCACAGCCGAAAGAATGATTTCAGAATCCATGGATTTCACTGAAATTCCACTTTTTTCTGCCTCGCTTCTCATAAACTTCTGCGCTTCTTTTGCTTCCTCGTAAGAATATCCATAAAATCCTACATTCACATCATAGGGATACTGCGTTTTTACTGTGTCCTCAATTCCCATATTCAGACTGACTGTGGTAGAGATCATCAGAAGCACCCCTGTACTTAAAATACAAATACTAGCAAGACCTGCCGCATTCTGTTTCATTCGGTAAATCATCCCTGATACGCTTGTAAAGTTTTGTATCTTATAATAGAAGCTTTTTTTCTTACGCATCAACTTCAGAACCACAATACTGCCTGCAGTAAACACCAGATAAGTTCCTGCCATCACAAGAAGAACTGCAATTAAAAAAATGATAAGAGCGTCCATCACTGATTCTGTTGTTACTGCAAGATAATAACCCCAGCCCAGACAGAGAAAGCCCAGCGCTGCCATAATAAGCTTTGTCTTTGGCTCCCGCTCTCCCGCGCTGCTGCCGGCAAGCAGTTCCACAGGACGGCTTACGCGGACTTTGTGCAGATTATAAAAAAGCGTCACTATAAGGATGATCCCATAGGCTTCTGCACACATCCTCACCCCTTCCCAGGTCACATAAAAACCAAACTGCGCCGGAAGGTGAAGAATCTTCAGAAGAAGGAGAAGCGCCAGCTTGCTTCCAAGAATCCCCGCTCCAATGCCGCCCATAAAACTTACCGCTCCTGTAAGCAGGGTTTCTGTCAGCATCATACGGCTGATATGGCGTTTTTCCATGCCAAGCACATTATAAAGGCCGATTTCCTTCTGCCTTCGCTTCATCAGAAAGCTGTTGCAGAAAAGAAGAAAGATCACAGAAAACACAGCCAGTACGAAAACTCCCATGCTGACGATCATAGCCACATCCCTGCCGCCCCGGATATTCCTCATGTCCGGGCTGTGGACAATAAACAACATAATATAAAGAACAGCAATACAGCCCATGGAGGAAAGAATATAGGGCACAAAGGTTCCTCTGTTCTTTTTGATATTTGTAAGAGCAAGCCTCAGAAACAGTCCCTTACGCATACGTCTCACCGCCTGTCATTAATATTGTCAGTGTGTCGGAAATCATCTGATACATTTCCTGCCCTGTTTTTGTGCCTCTGTAAATCTGGTGAAATACCTCCCCGTCCTTAATAAAAAGAACTCTGGAAGCATGGCTTGCCGCCTGGGCGCTGTGGGTCACCATAAGAATAGTCTGCCCGGCCTCATTGATCTCCTCAAACATAGATAAAAGGGAAGCCGCGGCTCGGGAATCCAAAGCCCCGGTGGGTTCATCCGCAAGCACAATCCTTGGGTTTGTGATCAAAGCCCTGGCTACCGCCGCCCTCTGCTTCTGGCCTCCTGATACCTCATAGGGATATTTGTCAAGAATCTCTGTAATACGAAGAGCCTTTGCAACAGGACGTATCTTCTGTTCCATTTCTCTGTAATCCTCTCCTGCCAGCACCAGGGGAAGATAAATATTATCCCTGAGACTGAAAGTGTCCAGAAGATTAAAATCCTGGAATACAAATCCAAGGTTATTTCTCCGAAAAGCTGAAATTTCTTTTTCTGTAAGCCGGACAATACTTTTTCCTTCCAGAAGCACCTCTCCTTCTGTAGGACGATCCAGAGAAGCCAGAATATTCAAAAGAGTTGTTTTTCCTGATCCGGATTCTCCCATGATCGCTACAAATTCCCCCTTTTCTACGGAAAAGGTCACATTAGAAAGAGCCTGGACCTGATTTCCGCCAAAACGGGTACTGTATATTTTTTTCACATTTGTCACTTCCAATAAAGACATCTGATGAAACCTCCTTCTGTTTATCATGGTCTAAGTATACAAAAAAGAGAAACTGTCTGCCATAGATTTGACTTACAGTTTCTCTTTGTATCTAACATTTTTGTAAGGTTAGGGAGGATCTTAAAAAATCTCCACATCCCGTCTTCCCAGACTTAAGTATACCGTTGTTCCCTGTCCAGGTTTGGATTCTACGCTAATCTCATGATTCAGTTTTTTCATGATCTTTTTGCAGAGATACAAACCGATTCCTGTGGAAGGTTCTTCTCTGCGGCCATTACAACCAGTAAATCCCTTTTCAAAAACCCTTGGAAGATCTTCCGGGCTGATTCCCACTCCCGTATCCTGGATTACCAGGGTATGAGGCCGGGACGGACACATCTCTATCCTGATCTCTCCTGTCTTCGTATATTTCAATGCGTTTGACAGACATTGACCAATAACAAATCCAAGCCATTTCGGATCTGTCAGCGTCTGCTCCTGGATTCCCTGATAATCCAGTTTCAGTTTCCTGCCTATAAAAACTGAGGCATACTTATGGATCTGCTCCCGGATTATAGCGTCGAGGCTGCAGCTCTGAAATCTTATATCAGAGCTTATATCCTCTGTTCTTAAATATCCAAGAACCATTTCCACATATTCTTCCACCCGGAAAAGTTCGTTTATGGCAGCCTTGTTTTTCTGTTTATCCTCTGACAGCAGCAGACGAAGAGCAGAGATGGGGGTTTTGATCTGATGGACCCACATGGTATAATAATCTGTCATTTCCTGATAACTGTCCAGCCTTTTCTTTTCTGACTCCATGCGCAGATAGTTTAACCTGTGGAGCATTTCCTGAAGAAGCTCCTCACATTTATCCTCCGGCTCTGGAAGCTGCTCAAGCTCAAGAGGCAAAATTTCCCTAAGCCGCAAAAGCTGCTGTTTCTTTTTGCAGAACTTATTCCATCCATATAAAAAGGATGCCGCCCCCACTGTCAGGCAAAGCAAAAACCCATAGATCACCGGCTCTGCAGGATATCCGTAAAGCCAGAATACAGATGCAAATAATCCACAGAAAACAAGAAATAAAAGAATGGTTTTCCACATTTTCCTGAGATAATCCCTCATATTATCCCCCTTACTTTATCATATATCCCCTGCCTTTTTTGGTAAGGATCATATTTCCAAGCCCAATCTCTTCCAGCTTTCTCCGCAAACGGTTTACATTTACCGTAAGGGTATTGTCATCCACAAAATCATCATTTTCCCACAACATCTGCATAATGTCTTCCCGGCTTACCACATTTCCCGCCTGAGAAAAAAGAAGATTCAGGATTTTCAGCTCGTTTCTGGTAAGAGAAACTGATCTGCCTTGGAAACTCAGATCCCCGCTTCCCAGATTCAGAACAGCGCCTCCCCGCTCCAGGAGATTCGCCCCGGCGCCAAAGGAATAAGCTCTTCTTAAAATGGCCTGAACCTTTGCAGAAAGCACCTCCAGGTGAAAAGGCTTTGGAATAAAATCATCGGCTCCTCTACTCATTGCCATTACCATGTTCATATTATCTGCGGCAGAGGAAAGAAAAATCACCGGAACCTGGGATACCCGGCGTATCTCATCGCACCAGTGAAATCCATTATAACAGGGCAGCTTTAGATCAAGGATCACAAGCTGGGGATCCACCCTTACAAATTCTCCCATAATATCAGAAAAATCTTCTGCCGCATAAACCTTATATCCCCAGGATTCCAAATGCTTTTTTACAAGGGAGCAGATCACTTCGTCATCTTCTGCCAAAAAAATCTTATACATATTCCCTCCTGTACTTCTGCTGTTATTTTTACAGCACAGAATCCATCAGGATCCTGGTATATTCCGAACTGGGATGATTGATGATCTCATCAGGAGTCCCCAGCTCCACTGCCTTTCCCTGATAAAGCACAAGAACTTCATCACAAAACGCCTGCACCAGCGCAAGGTCATGGGAGATCATTAAAAGAGAAAGGCCTTCTTTTTCCTTCAGCTCCAGAAGAAGGTTCAAAACCTGCTTCTGCACAGTAACGTCCAGGGAACTGGTCGCTTCGTCGCAGATCAGAACCGATGGGCTTACTGCCAAAGCTCTGGCAATGGCTGCTCTCTGGCACTGACCTCCGCTGACCTCATGAGGATATCTGGCTGCAAATTCAGGCGTCAGCCCGCACCGGATCAGAAGCTCCCCTGCTCTTTTTTTTGCTTCCCTTACGCTCATCCCCATATTGCGAAGGCTCTCCATGATTCCGTCTCCCAAAGTACGGCGGGGATCAAAGGATTCCACTGGCATCTGAAATACCATCTGGATATCCCTGTATACTTTTCTCATTTCTTTTGCTTTTAGATCTGTAATATCTTTTCCCAGAAGAGTCACTGTGCCTTCTGTCATAGGCTCCAGACCTGTGATCATTCTGGCAATAGTGCTTTTTCCCGAACCGGACTCTCCTACGATTCCAAGACACTGTCCCTTCTTTAGTTCAAAGTTCACATCATCTACTGCCGTAAATGTTTTTTTGCCTGAGGTAAAAACCTTTTTCAGATGTTCTGCTTTCAGTATGGTTTCTGACATGCTTTCTTCCTCCGCTTATGCCTGCTTCTGCCGTTTTAAATAAAGCACAGAATCCATCAGCTCTTTTGTATAGGGATGTTTCGGATGATAAAGTATCTGGTCTGCCTCCCCATATTCTACAGCTTTTCCCTCTTTTAATACAAGCACCTGATCTGTCAGAGCTTTTATCACGCCCATATTATGGGTGACAACGATCATGGCTGTGCCGTATTCTTTCCTCATCAGCTTCAGTTCCTCCACCACCTGCTTCTGAACGGTAACGTCCAGGGCGCTGGTGGGTTCGTCCGCAAGAAGAAGGGGCGGATTCTGCATCATTGCAGTGCAGATTCCCACTCTCTGGGTCATGCCTCCAGACAGTTCAAAAGGGTAGCTATCAAGCACACGCTCTGGGTCTTTCAGTCCGATCTTTTCCATGATTGACGACGCCAGACAGTCGCTTTCCTTTCTGGATATCCGTCTGTGTTCCTTCATGCTTTCAAAGATCTGATCCCCCACCTTACGTACCGGGCAGAGGGCTGATTTGCAGTCCTGAAAAACAACTCCGATCTCCGGACCCAAAAGTTTCCGAAGCTCTCCTTTTGGCATATCCACTACATTTAAGCCTTTATAATAGACGTCTCCTCTTGTTACCATACCAGAGTTTCCAAGAAGACCTGTTACCGCCTTGATAATACTGCTCTTTCCGCTTCCTGAATCCCCGACGATTCCCAGGATCTCTCCTTTTTGAATTTCAAAACTTACATCACAGACAACAGGAGTTCCATGATAGCAAATCGTAATATGCTCTGCCTGAAGCAATGGTTCCATTCTTTTCTCCTTACTGAACGTCCAGTTCTTTTGTGATCTCATAGTAATCACAGGGATGAGCCGCTATTCCGCTTACATTGGACTTTGTGACAATTCCCATGTTCAGATGGGCCACAAAAAAGAAAGCATTGTCGTCCAGGATTTTCTGCTGCAGCTTAAGGGCAAGCTCTTCTCGTTTTTTCTGGTCAAAGGTCTGATGAAGCTCGTCAACCATAGCCGTTACCTCATCATCCTGGTAATTTCCATAATTCTTTGATCCTGTCACTGTACTTGTAAAAAAGTATTCCGGGTCTCCTGTGGGCGCTGTTGTTGTGGAACTTACGTACAGGTCAAACTCTCCCTCTTCCGCATATTTTCTGTGGTCAGAGGTATTATTGATATCCACCTCAATACCGATCTGCTTTAATGTGTCCTGGGCATAAACTGCCAGAAGGGGCTGTTCCAGACGGGTAGGATAGGTCAGCCACCTTACAGTAAGTTTCTGCCCGTCTTTGTCCACATATCCGTCTCCGTCTGTGTCCTTCCATCCTGATTCTTCCAGAAGCGCTTTGGCTCCTTCCGGGTCATAGCCTGGCGCTTTCACAGCGTCCCCTCCAAAAGAAAAACTTCCGGGAAATACTCCCTTTGCGGGAACACAGCGTCCGTTTGCAAGAACCGTGCAAAAAGATTCTTTATCAATTCCCATGGCAATGGCTTTTCGCACATTTTCATCCTGCATGATCTTGGAATCCATATTAAACTGTCCGAAAAAGCAGCGGCTTGTAGGAATAGAATGGATCTCATAATCCGGGTTATTTTCAAACAAAGGATAGTTGTCATACTGAAGCCCGTAGGTTCCCTGAATGTCCCCTGACTGCAGAGAGGCGCAGAGGGAGCCTGCGTCTGAAAAAGATCTGACTGTCACATGATCTGTCTTCACCTCTCCGCCCCAGTAATTTTTATTTTTTTCCAGTTTTATCTGTGTGGGCGTAACCTCTGTAGCAATATAAGGGCCTGTGCCTGCCACGTTTGCAAATCCGCCTTCTCCCTGAATCCCATATTCCATGTCGATAATGGCTCCGTATGGATCTCCAAGATAATTGATGATAGCCGGACAGGGTTCTGTGGTATGTATGGTAAGAGTCAGTCCCTCCGCTTCCATGCTTTCGATTTTAAGGTCGCTGGGAGCCCTGTCATGTACCTTCACCAGATTTTCCAGACATTCCTTAACCGCCTCTGCGTCCATTGTCCGTCCGCTGGAAAACTGGACCCCTTCTCTGAGAGTGATCTTTACTGTATTATCATCTGTAAACTCATATCCTGTGGCAAGCCATGGCTCTACTTCCATATTATCATTATATTTAAACAGAGTTTCTCCTACTCCGTAACGGAGAGCGCTCCATCCAGAATAATTATCATGAGGATTTAATCCTGCGTCCCCCATTTCTTCACTGTAGCCTGTGGTTCCATAGACAAAGGTCTTCTCTTCTGCAAATACATTTACGCTGCTGATTCCTGTCATCACTGCACAGGAAAGAAGAACTGCAAGAAGTTTTTTCTTCATTTTGTTCTGTACCTCTTTCTTTTATCCAATTCTTTTTATATTATCTGCTCTTAAAAATAAATCTGCTTCTGTCTCTTTTTCTCATTTGTTTCTCTGCTTCGGATCCATATAATCTCTCAGCGTATCTCCCAGAAGATTAAAAATCATTACTGTAACAAATATGGCTGCTCCCGGAGCAAGGACCATCCATGGGGAAACCTGGAGCATATTCCGTCCTTCGCTTATCATACTTCCCCATTCTGCCGCCGGAGGCCTTACCCCCAGTCCCAAAAAAGACAGTCCGGCAAGTTCCATCATCATGGTCCCAATATCCAGAACCGCCGTAACAAGAATAGGTCCTGCAATATTGGGAAGGATATGTTTGATAAGAAGCTTCCCTGTACTGCTTCCAGATAGCCTTGCCGCCATCATATAAGGGGCGTTTTTTTCTGCAAGTGTCAACCCTCTTGCCAGTCTTGCAAACTTTGGCCACCCGATCACGGCCAGAGAAATCACTGCGTTATGAATGCCGCCTCCCAGTACTCCTGCCACTGCCAGAGCAAATACAAGACCTGGAAATGCAAGAAACAGATCAGAAATACGCATCAGAACTGTGTCGATCTTTCCCTGTTTCCATCCGCAGATAATTCCGATTCCTGTTCCCAGAACTGTAACGATCATTACAAGGACCAACGTAGAAAAAATACTGACTGTACTTCCTGTGATAACACGGGATAAGATATCTCTTCCATACCGATCCGTTCCCATGAGATGAGCCGGACTTGGAGGCTTCTGAGCCATCAAAAGATCCTGTTCATAAGGATCATAAGGGCAAAGATATTTTGCAAACACTGCTGTAAGGATAAGAAGAGCTGTAAGGATCAAAAAAAAGAGCAGTTTTTCCTTTGTGTGATTTTTCTTTATTTTCTGCTTTCGAACCGTAATCTTTTTTTCTTCACTCAAGCGCTTTCACCTCCCAGTCTTACACGAGGGTCCAGATAATGGTAGATCACATCTGTCACCAGATTGATCAGCACATAGATCACTGCCATCCACGCCACATAAGCCTGAACTACCGGATAATCACGCATGGTAATGGCGTCCACCGCCATTTTTCCAACTCCGTCCCACATAAAAATAGTTTCTACAACTGTTGTTCCTCCAAGAAGACTTCCTATAGAAAGAGAAAGAAGAGTGATCATTGTCAGCATGGAGGACTTCATCACACTTTTCCATATGATCACTTTTCCTCTTACCCCTCTGGCCCGGGCGCCTGTCACATAGTCCTTTTCCAGTTCTTCCAGCACAGCTGAGCGCACCTGTCTTGTATATTTTGACGCCATGGAAACTGCCAGTGTCAGAGTAGGAAGTACCAGGCTTTTTCCCATATGATCGTTGGTAACAGCAGGAAGCCAGTCCATCTGAATGGAAAAAATATAGATCAGAACAAGAGCTGCAAAAAAATTCGGCATGGAATTTCCCATAAAACTGAAAAAACGTATAAGATAATCTGCCCATCTGTTCTGCCTGACCGCAGATAAAATTCCCAAAGGAACGGCTGCCAGCACAGTCAGCGCAACCGAAGAAACCATCAACAGTATGGTGGAGGGAAGTTTTGAGAGAAAGGTGTCAAACACGTCTCTCTGAGACACATAGCTAGTCCCCATGTCCCCTGTTATCATTCCAGCAAACCAGGAGGCATACTGGACCAGAAAAGGCTTATCCAGCCCATATTCTGCCTTTGTCTTATCAATGATCTCCTGGGGAACGTTAGCTCCTGCATTTTCATACATATACGTCACTGCGTCGCCTCCGGCAAGACGCATCATGGCAAATGACAAAAATGTAATCCCGATCAAAACCGGGATTAAATGTAATAATCTCTTTAAGATATATTTTCCCATTCTGTTACCTGTGCTTTCCAAAATCTTCCGTTTCCAGCCTCTGTCTCTTTTGCTCCTTTGAGCCTCTCTGTCAGCAGCTAAGGCTGCTGATCAGAAACCTTAGAAAATCATTTGCCGGTTTTGAAAGTTCTTCACCTTTTCTTTTTACATATCCGAATAAAATTCTTGTATCTGACGCAAGACAGGTTTTTCCTTTTGATATCTCCTGCTGGGGCTTTCCTGACAGATAGCCTCCGCTGATATTTGCCAGATTTCCTGACTGCAGAAGTCTTTCCATAATATAGTCGCTGTTTGTTGTGATCACGATTTCTGCATCTGAGGCAGTCCTGCCGTTAGAATCCACAATATTCCAGTAATTATCAGGAGAAAACTCATCTGGAAATCTCTGGATCAGCTTCAGTTTTGAAAAATCAAGAGAGTTCCCGGA
This sequence comes from uncultured Blautia sp., assembly GCF_937880195.1. GTDB lineage: Bacteria > Bacillota > Clostridia > Lachnospirales > Lachnospiraceae > Blautia_A. The sequence continues at coordinate 53,126 of NZ_CALFLA010000042.1, read as the reverse complement.
ATCGCTGCAGCCTCCTCCATAATATATGGTAGCTGCTGTTTCTTTTAAAGGAGTAAATTCCAAATAATTTCTGGTGACATAATACTGAAAAGCAGCCGCCTGATTCTTCATAATATATACAAATCCAAGCTCGTCCGTCCTCTTTCTCACACGCTCTACTATCTCCCTGCAGTCTGCAGAATGAACGTGATAATGAAGTTCTTCTCCCTGCTTTTGTTCATAAAATTTTACAAAATGATCTGCAAACCAGGAGCTTGGATTACAGGACACAGAAAGGATATCTGCAGTCCTTTTTTCATCAAGCATCTGGATCTGTTTCAGATTTTCAAGAACTGAGATCGCATAGGGATACATTTTTTCTGCTTCGGGCGTCATTCGGATCCCTTTTGCCATCCGTTCAAAAAGAAGGCTTCCTGTCTTTTCTTCCATGGTCTTTACGATCTTGCTGACGCTGGACTGCGTAGTAAACAGTTTCTCCGCCGCTTTACTGAAAGATCCTGTCTGGGCGCAGACCACAAAACACTGTATTTCTTTTGTATCAAGCATCCGCTCCCACCTCCTTTATCTGCCAGAATCGTCCTTTTCATATGGTTAATATCATATCGCATTTACAAATGATCCGCAAGCCGCAGACAAAATATTTGACGATTTATCTGCCTGTCACAGATTGCTTTCTTTCCTGTTTACATTTTTTCTCATATAATTTCCTATATTTGTCAGGCATAAAAGTGTTCCCACAAGAAAGATTCCGGGGATAAGAATGATCCACCAGGAGTTTGTCATAAGGGCTTTTTCAGAAAGAGACAGCATACTGCCCCAGGAAACAATTTCAAGTGGAAGACCAATTCCCATAAAGCTAAGGGTAGATTCTGATATGATAGCTGTTCTTACATTCATAATAACCATAAACATAATAGAAGATATAAAATTCGGCGCCAGATGCTTCCATAAAATATGAAAAAATCCTCCGCCCATACATCTTGATGCAATTACGTATTCGCTGTTTCGGATCTGTCTCACTTCTGTACGTACTACCTTTGCAATACTTGTCCAGCTTGTAATCCCAATAACAACTGAAAGACTGACCACGTTTGCCTTTCCCATAATAGCCTGCAGAAGAATTACTAACAGAAGCGACGGAATACTGAGAAAAATTTCTGTAAAACGCATAACCAGATTATCCAGCCACCCAGGCGCGGCTCCGCTGAAGGCTCCCACCACAACTGCAATAAAGGTAGATATTACCGTGGACAAAACTCCAATAAGCAAAGAGATTCTGCCTCCATACCAGATCATAGAAAAAATATCTCTTCCCATAGTATCTGTTCCAAACAGAAATTCTCTGCCCGGCCCTTTATTATAATTCAAAAGATCCATATATGTAGGATCTTTCGTCATGACCGCTTCTGCCAAAAGGCATCCTATCAAAATCACTGCCAGGATCCCCATGGACAGCACAGGTTTTCCCTGATACCATTTTTTCTTTTCTGTGGGTTTATGCTCCTGTTCTTTACGCTGACCCACAATTTCAAAAGCTCTGTCTGTCATAAGCCAGTCACCTCCCATGTCTCCACTGCCTCGCCTGCCTTTACACGGGGGTCAATATGTTCATTAATGACCTGAGCCAGCATATTGCAGAAAATAACAAGGATTCCTGACATCATGCAAAGAAGCATCAAAAGATTATAGTCGTGATACCTGGCGCTCTCATAGGACAAGGCTCCGATTCCCGGATAAGAAAATACGCTTTCCACAACAAAAGTTCCTCCAAGAACATGAGGTACGGCAATGGCCATAATGCTTAAATATGCAGGCATAACGTTTCGAATACAGTGTTTAAAAAGAATTTTTTTCTTATTCAGTCCCTTTGATTTTGCCAGAAGGACATAATCTGCCCGCACTTCCTCCAGAATCTTATTCCGTACCATATAGGCGTAATACCACAGATGCTCCAAAGTCACAATGGTCAGAGGCATGATCAGATGAGCGATCCTGTCCCCAATATCATCCGCCTTTCCGATTGTATAGGCTCCGCTGCTTGGAAGAATTTTTAAAGTAACTGCAAAAACCAGGATCAGCACTAGAGACAGCCAAAATTCAGGAATACAGCTTGATATGGTTCCCAGTTTGCAGAGGATCTTATCCACCCAATTTTCCTCATGCCACGCACAGAGCGCTCCAAGAAGAAGGGAGCCTGCAAAAATAAGAAGAAATCCGATTCCTCCCAGCAAAAGAGTATTTATGATCCGTCCGCTGATCACCCGGGCCACATCCTGTTTATACTTAAAGGAAATGCCAAACTCTCCCTGAAAAGCATTTTTCACCCATTTTCCATACTGGATATAAACAGGCTGATCCAATCCCAGTTTTTCCATTGCCCACTGGCGTTCCTCAGGGCTCATTTTTTCTGCCCGTTCTCCGTAATAAGAAACAAGAGGATCTCCGGGCGCAAGACGGGCAACATAAAACACTACCACTGACAGCACAAAAACACTGAGAACAAATGCCATGAGCTTTTTACCAAAGTATAAAATCCAGTTACGCTTTTTCATGAGTGTCCCCTCCTTTTTGTGATCTCCATACAAAATGTCCCGGAGAAGCCTCAATAAATTTGCCATCTCCCAGATCCTCTCCATCATATATCTGTAATTTTCTCTGCCGTTCTCTAATAGGATCCGGTATTGGAATTGCAGACAAAAGGGTTTTTGTATAGCCATGTAAAGGATTGGCAAACAATTCGGCCGCAGGGGCAAGCTCCACCAGCTTTCCGTGGTACATAACACCTACCCGGTCGCAAAGATATTCTACCATTGCCAAGTCATGGGCAATAAACAGAAAAGTAAATCCATGTTCTTTTTGCAGATGCTTAAAAAGGTTGACTACCTGGGCCTGTATGGATACGTCCAGAGATGCAACCGGCTCGTCTGCAACAAGAAATTCCGGTTCCATGCTAAGGGCTCTTGCTATAGCGATCCTCTGCCTCTGGCCTCCTGACATTTCCGAAGGATATCTGTCAAGAAAGCTCTCGTCCAGTCCCACATATTTCATCTGAAATCTGGCTTCCTCCCAGTAGTTTCCCCTTGGCGGGGTCATACGGCTGATCTTCATAGGCTCCGCAATAATTTCCGACGCCTTCATTCTCTGATTCAGGCTTGAGCCGGAATCCTGAAAAATAATCTGTCTTCTTGTCTGAAGCATTTTTTTGTTTGCCTGAAACTCCTTTTTATCACAGGTGTCAATGCCACGGTACTTTACCGAACCGGACGTGGGATGGTAGATATTCATAAGACACCTTGCCACAGTTGATTTTCCTGAACCGGACTCTCCTACCAGTCCCAAAATCTCTCCTTTATAAATCTGAAAGGAAACTTGATCTACAGCGCGTATTGCTGTTTTTTTCGTTAAATGAAAGTGATGTGTCAAATTCTGCACATCTACCAGTATTTCTTTATTCAAAGCATTTCCCTCCTACTGGCGGAATAATTTTGGGCGCCCGCTCATCCAGAAGCCATGTAGCCGCATAATGGGTATCTGTAATTTTAAACATAGGCGGCATTTCTTCGTAATCAATCCCAAGGGCATACTCATTCCTTGGGGCATAGGCGTCTCCCTTTGGCGGATTTATCAGTGTGGGGGGCATTCCCGGAATTGTATAAAGACTGTCTTTTCCTTTTGAAAAAGCAGGAAGAGAGCGCATCAGCCCCCAGGTATAAGGATGTCTTGGATCATAATAGACCTCCTCCGCTGTTCCGATCTCCACTATTTTTCCTGCATACATTACTGCAACTCTGTCGGCAGCCCTTGCTACCACTCCAAGATCATGGGACACCAGAATGGTTGCTGTTCCCAGCTTTTCCTGCACTTCCCGCAAAAGATCCAGGATCTGGGCCTGGATCGTCACATCGAGAGCCGTCGTAGGCTCGTCTGCAAATAAGATATCAGGATCTGATGCCAGCGCTATAGCCATAACGCTCCTCTGGCGCATTCCTCCGGAAAAATTATAGGGATACAGGTGATAACGTTCCTCTGGTCTGTCAATTCCAACCAGTTCCATCAGTTCGATCACTCTCTGATGCACTTTTTCTGCCGGCATTTTTTTATTATGGACCAGCACTGCTTCCGCAATCTGAGGGCCGATCTTCATGGAAGGATTCAGGGAGGTCATGGGATCCTGAAAGACCATGGAAAAAAGTTTGCCTCTGATCTTCTGCATATCCTGTTCTCTGTAATCTGTAATATCACATCCCCGAACCAGTATCTTTCCTTCTTTTATCCTTGCGCTTGAGGGCAAAAGCTTCATAATACTTTTGCACAGCACGCTTTTTCCGCATCCAGATTCTCCTACAACAGCCAGAACTTCTCCTTTTTTCAGGGAAAAAGAAACGTCTCGCACCGCCTGTATCTCTCCTGCCGGACTGTCAAAGCTCACCGACAGGTTTTTTACTTCTAAAAGGTTCTCCATTGTCACTCCTTATATACCCAAAACAGATAAGGGGCATAAAACGCCCCTTATCTGCTTCCAGAAAACTTATTCTCCAATTGTCCAGTCTGCCACGTTCCAGAAAATACCAACGCCATGATGTCCCATGACGGTATCCGGGTCAATTCCCTGAATGGAAGACTCTGCAACATAATTTGCATCAATATAACAGATAAATGCAAAAGCCGGATCTTTTGCAAGCTCTTCCTGGAATTTCTTATATGCTTCTTTACGAACCTCTGGATCATCTGTCTGACGGGCCTCTGTCAGATACTGATCTACCAGTTCATTGGAATAGCTGGAATAGTTTGCGCCTTTTTCTGTACCAAATACCTTATATGTATGATCGTCTGCATCAAAAGGACTTCCCCATCCGATCAGAAACGCCATCTGTCCGCCCCAGTCAACCTCTGCGGGAATATCAACCGTTACGTCCATACCGATCTGCTGAAGCTGCTGGGCTGCGATCTGCGCCATATCAATACGAACCTGATCTCCGGCGCTGACGCTTAACACAAAGCCTGCCTTCTCACCGTCTCTCTGATAGAAGCCGTCGTCTCCCATCTCCCAGCCAGCATCCTCCATCACTGCTTTTGCTTTTTCTGGATCATAATCATAATGTTCTACGTCTTCATAGTTGTAAATATTTCTCTGAAGCGGTCCGTATGCCGGCATTCCCTGTCCAAGGATCACTGCGTCGATCATAGCCTGACGGTCAAGTCCATAACAGACTGCAGGGATCAGATCCTTATTTTTCTGCCAGTATTCGTTTGCGAAATTAAACATGATTCCTCTGTAATCAGCCGTTTTCATATCATAACAGGTAAAAGCCTCATCCTCTGCAAAAGAAGCTGCGTCCTTCGGTGTCAGAAGAGCAAGATCCAGTTCACCTGACTTTAACTGAAGAGCTTTTGCATTGTCATCCGGTACGATCTTAAATACAATGGTATCAATATTAGGTTCTCCCTTAAAATAATCCTCATTCTTTGTAAGAGTAATGGCCTGACCTTCATCCCAGCTTTCTACTTTGTATGGGCCTGTTCCAACCGGACTGCGGAAAAAGTCAGAGGTCTGCATATCCTCTCCCTCCAGAAGGTGCTTGGGAAGGACTGCCATTGTCATATAATCAAGAAATGCCACGTTAGGAGCTGTCAGCTTAAAAGCTACCGTATCTTCATCTACTACGGTGATCTCCTCTACATCCTCAAAATTCGGCGCATTTTCAGAACCGTTTTCCGGGTCCATGATCGCCTCAATGGTAAATTTTACATCCTCTGCCGTAAAATCCTCTCCATCCTGCCATTTTGCTTCCTTGGAAAGATGGAAGGTATAGGTGCAGGTATCTTGGTCAAACTCCCAGCTTTCTGCCAGAGCAGGAACTACCTGGTTATCTCCGTCATGTCCTGTAAGGCCGTTAAAAATAAGGACATTGATCTCTCCATGCTCATCCATTGCCGGATTGATCCTTGTATAATCTCCGCTGCCGTATACAAGCGTTTCCCCCTTTTCCTCTGCTGATACATAAGCTGCCGGAGCAATCGCCAAGGTACACGCCAGAAAAAGTCCTGTGAGTTTTACTCCTGTTTTTTTCATAGTAATTTCCTTCTCCTTTTGTTTGATGTCTTATTTACTTTATCAGAGTTGGCCTTCTCCAACAAGCTACCCGGGGGGATATCCGGCCATTCATATTTTGCATGGATTTCCATTCCGTACAGACATCATAAAAGGGACGTATAAAAACGCCCCTAAAAAATTTCCTTTATTAAAGCTCCTCGTCTACATACTTCTGGATATTGGAAGCATTGACATATTTTTTCAAATGCTCTCCGTCTGTGATCACAAGAGTAGGAGCCTGCATAATACCAAACTGGCGAGCCATATCCGGGTTCTTTTCCGCATCAATGATCTCCAGTTCCTGTCCTTCCAGCATTTTCTTTGCCATACGGCAGTTTGGACAGGTACTTGTGGTAAACAGATACTTATGAGTTTCCAGAGGTTCTACCTTTACATCATCCTTTGTCATTGTCACCATGCTGGTATGCACCTTCTTAAGAGTGGAATGTGTGATATCGTAAAGAGTCCTGTTCTTATACTCCTGGGTCTTTCCGTCATTCCAGTTCTGTACCGGACGGTAGTAGCCTGTGATCCGGCTGTAAACCTCTGCCTTTTTGCCGCATTTCGGACAGGTAAAATGTTCCCCACTTAAATATCCATGTTCACTGCATACAGAATAAGTGGGTGAAATTGTATAGTAGGGAAGTTTATAGTTTTCCGCAATCTTACGCACCAGAGAAGCAGCAGCCTTCCAGTCAGGAAGTTTTTCTCCAAGAAAACCGTGAAATACAGTTCCTGAGGTATAAAGTGTCTGCAGCTCATCCTGGATATCCAGGGCGTCAAAAATATCAGAGCTATATTCCACAGGAAGATGAGAACTGTTTGTATAATAAGGAGTATCTCCTTCTTTTCCTGCTGTTTTAATCTCCGGCCAATGTTTCCTGTCATGTTTAGCAAGGCGGTAAGCCGTAGACTCTGCCGGAGTTGCCTCCAGGTTAAAAAGCTCGCCCTCATACTGCTCCTGGTAATCGGAAAGACGGCTCCTCATATGCTCCAGAACTTCTTTTGTAAACTTCTGAGTACGCTCATCCGTCATATCACAGCCAAGCCACCTGGCATTTAAGCCTGCCTCATTCATTCCCACAAGCCCAATGGTAGAAAAATGATTATCAAAACTTCCAAGGTATCTCTTGGTGTAAGGATAAAGTCCTTCCTCAAGAAGCTTGGAGATCACCTGTCTCTTAATATGAAGGGATCTTGCAGAAATATCCATCATATGATCCAGTCTTTTGTAAAACTCTTCCGGCGTCCTGGAAAGGTACGCGATCCGGGGCATATTAATGGTGACAACACCTACAGAGCCTGTGCTTTCGCCGGAGCCGAAAAATCCGCCGCTCTTTTTGCGAAGCTCCCTAAGATCAAGGCGGAGACGGCAGCACATACTGCGGATATCGCTTGGTTTCATATCGCTGTTAATATAATTGGAGAAATAAGGCGTTCCGTATTTTGCAGTCATTTCAAAAAGAAGACGGTTATTTTCTGTATCGGACCAGTCAAAGTCTTTGGTAATGGAATATGTAGGAATCGGATACTGGAATCCTCTTCCATTGGCGTCGCCTTCGATCATGGTTTCGATAAAGGCCCGGTTTACCATATCCATTTCTTTCTTACAGTCTTTATATTTAAAATCCATATTTTTGCCGCCTACAATAGCAGGAAGCTCCGCCAGATCCTCAGGAACCGTCCAGTCCAGAGTAATATTGGAAAACGGAGCCTGTGTTCCCCAGCGGCTTGGGGTATTCACACCGTAAATAAAGGATTCAATACACTTCTTTACCTCCCGGTAAGTTAAATTATCCACCTTTACAAAAGGCGCCAGATATGTGTCAAAGGAGGAAAAAGCCTGGGCTCCCGCCCATTCGTTCTGCATAATGCCAAGGAAGTTTACCATCTGGTTGCAAAGCACACTTAAATGTCTGGCTGGAGCGGAAGTGATCTTGCCCTCGATTCCTCCAAGACCTTCCTGGATAAGCTGTTTTAAGGACCAGCCTGCACAGTAACCTGTCAGCATGGAGAGATCATGGATATGGATATCTGCGTTTCTGTGAGCCTCTGCAATCTCATTATCGTAGATCTCAGACAGCCAGTAATTTGCCGTTACTGCGCCGGAATTGCTGAGGATCAATCCGCCTACTGAATAAGTAACTGTGGAGTTCTCCTTAACTCTCCAGTCTTCTACCTTCACATAGCTATTCACAATCTCCTTATAGTCAAGGATCGTAGATTTCATATTGCGGATCTTTTCTCTCTGTTTGCGGTAAAGAATATAAGCCTTGGCAACATCGCTGTATCCTGCCTGGATCAGTACGTTCTCCACACTGTCCTGAATGTCCTCCACTGTCACCTTATCATCCTGGATCTTTTCCTGAAAATCAGCCGTTACCCGAAGAGCAAGAAGATCGATCATATCCTGGCTGTAATTTTTTTCTTTTGCATCAAATGCTTTATGGATCGCTGAGGATATTTTTGCCATCTGAAAATCAGCAATCTCTCCATCGCGTTTTACTACCTGGAACATAATTTTTATTTCCCCCTTTATATATAGCTTAATACTTTCCTTTTAACAATAACGCTGCGTGTATGGATTATTGTACCAGAGCCCTTCCATTCCGTCAACTGTCACAGCAAAAGAAAAACCACCATATATTGTGTCTCCAAATCTCACTGACGCCTATATGATGGTCTGTTTTTCTTGTATTTACAGGCTTTTCAAGCTCTTTGGAGCCTTTCCCCAGCCTCTTGAAAGATATATTTTTTGTGAAATTTCACCAGAACATATTTTCGTTTCAGATTGATTTCCCGCTTACAATGATCCAGTTTTATGGCTGTCCTTCTGGCATAACCTGAACAAAATATTCTGCCGGGATCTTGGCCCGGACAAATATCCCGTCCTCCCTGTATTCCTCAGAAAGGAGCTGCCCCAGATCGCGGATCTTCTGGATCCTTCCTGCCTGGCGATAACTGTAAAGCTCTTCCAGATAAACAAGGTTTTCTGCAGGGATCCTGGAAAGGACAGCGCCAAATTTATCAAGTCCCTGTCCTGTCTTTGCCGAACATTTTATGACATAATCTGCATATGGATCACGAAGTTCACATTCCGGTATAAGATCCTGCTTGTTAAAAAGCGTAACTATCTTCTTACCGGAAGCCCCAAGCTGGCGAAGGGTGTCATAAACAACCTCCATCTGCTTTTCTGCCTGGGGATTAGAGGCGTCCACCACATGAATGATATAATCTGCGTACTTTGCCTCCTCAAGAGTGCTTTTGAAGGCTTCTACCAGATGGTGGGGAAGTTTTCTGATAAATCCAACCGTATCTGTAAGAAGGATCTGCTGCCCGTCTTCCAAATCCAGTACCCTGGTGGTAGGGTCCAAAGTGGCAAAGAGCTTATCTTCCGCCAGGATCTTTGCCCCTGTAAGGGTATTCAAAAGCGTAGATTTACCTGCGTTTGTATAGCCTACAACAGCCGCAGTCTTAAGGTTTCCTTTGGAGCGGTTTCCCCGAATCAGGCTTCTGTGCTTTTCCACCTGGACCAGCTCTGCCTTCAAAGCAGAAATTCTGGTACGGATCAGACGTCTGTCTGTTTCCAGTTTCTTTTCTCCCGGTCCTCTTGTTCCGATTCCTCCTCCAAGTCTTGAAAGAGAATCACGAAGACCTACCAGACGGGCGGCCCGGTAGCGGAGCTGAGCCAATTCTACCTGGATCTTGCCCTCGCTTGTCACTGCCCTTCCTGCAAAAATATCAAGGATCAGAAGCGTTCTGTCCATTACCTTACATTCCAGTTCTCTCTCCAGGTTATTCAGCTGTGAAGGGGAAAGCTCATCATCACAGATGATCCCATTTGCATCAAGGGCTGTAAGAAGGTTTTTTACCTCCTGGATCTTTCCCCGTCCTATATATGTTCCGGGATGAACCGCTTCCCTGTTTTGGATTACCTTAGCCGCAGTCTCAGCTCCTGCTGTCTGCGCCAATTCCTCCAGCTCGTCAAGAGAAGCCTCTACGTTCTCTGTAACATCTGTCTGCACTCCTACCAGGATCACCCGTTCCTGAATTTCATTAAATTCATACAGTTCCATACTACTCTCCTGTACCTGCTCTGGACTGAAGGAATGTCAGCTCCCTCTGAGCCTCCTTGTCATCTGGATACATTTTTACATATTCCTGCGCCTTTGAAAGAGCTGAAGCAAAATCCATTTTTTTCTCATAAGCGGCAATCTGGTTGAAAAGAAGATCCTGCATTTCATCTATGTCCGCCGTTTCCAGCCCCTTGGCAATATTGGCAAGAGCGCTGTCAGCATCTCCGTCTTTCAGGTCGCAGAGAGCCATTCCATTATATCCGGGAGCCTTACTGCTCGCTTCCAGGTTCAGATAATCCTGATACATAGAACGGGCTGCAGCCGTATCACCCTTGGCAAGGCAGACTGCCCCTAAAAGAAGTTCGGCCTCAGAGCTTCCCTTTTCGGCTGCCTTTGTCAGCTCTTTTTGGGCATTGTCATAATCATCCATATAATAATAGATGCGTCCCCGCTCACAGTAATCCTCAGCCTTTTTAGGCGCTGTCTCAAGAATAGCCTCCAGGTATCTTGTACCGTCAGCCTCCATGTCCTGTCCTGCATAGGCCTCATAAATGCGAAGAGCCATTTCATAATCCGGCTTCTCTCCATAGGCATTCTCAAAATTAGACGCAGCCTCGTCATAGCCGTCCATGGCAAGAGCCACGCTTCCTGTAAGAAAGTAAGTGTCCGCTGTCATAGAATAATCAGAAGTCAAGGTCTGGCAGTCAGCCATAGCGTCATCCAGAAGGCCTGCTTTAAGCGACGCAGTTGCCCGGTAGGAAATTATATCCTGCCTTAGGGATTTTCCTGCTTTTTTGTCGCTTTTCAGAGCCTGGGTAAAGGAATCAACCGCCCCCTGATAATCTCCCATACGAAGTCTGGCGATTCCTGCTCCTCTTAAAGATTCTGTGGTTTTGTAGCCTGATGAGACAGAATCCTCATATCCCTCCAGCGCCTCCTGATAATTTCCCAGTTCCAGATTTTCCTCTGCCTGGTTGTAAGTATTCTGTTTTTCGCCTCCGCAGCCTGCAAGAAGAACTGTTCCCAGGCATACCGCAAGCATCCGTCCAATTTTTTTTGTATTCATGTATCTTCCTTATTCTACAATAAGACCTTCTGATTCAATCACCTTTACTACCCGGTCCACATGCTCTGCGCAGATTTCCTCTGTTCCGGCTTCTACCATAACACGGATCAGCGGCTCTGTACCGCTTTCTCTTACAAGGATCCTTCCGTCTGTTCCCAAAGCTCTTGCCGCAGCCTCTACGGCTTCTTTTACTCTCGGGTTCTCTCTTGCCGCTATTTTGTCTGCCACGCGAACGTTGCGGAGGATCTGGGGATAAACCTTCATTTCCTTTGCAAGGTCGCAGAGGGTTGCCTTTTTCTCCACGCATGCTTCCATAAGCATAAGGGAAGTAAGGATTCCGTCGCCTGTTGCAGCGTATTTACTGAAAATAATATGTCCTGACTGCTCTCCGCCAATACTGTAATTATTTTCCAGCATATTTTCCGCCACGTATTTATCTCCCACTGCTGTCTGCTCGTAGTCGATTCCTTCTTTTTCCAAAGCCTTGTAAAGCCCCATATTGGACATTACAGTAGTTACTACTGTATTTCCGTTCAATCTTCCCTGTTCCTTCAGATATTTGCCGCATACATACATGATCTTATCGCCGTCAATGATATTTCCTCTGTGGTCTACGGCAATGCAGCGGTCAGCGTCTCCGTCATAGGCAAAACCAATATCCAGTCCCTTTTCCAGCACATATCTCTGCAGTACCTCGATATGGGTAGAACCGCAGTTGGTATTGATGTTTGTTCCGTCAGGATCATCATTGATCACATAAGTCTTTGCCCGAAGGGCGTCAAATACACTCTTGGCAATAGCGGAAGAACTTCCGTTGGAACAGTCCAGACCTACCCGGATGTTCTTGAAATCGCGGCATGGAATAGAGATCAGATAGCCGATATAACGGTTTCTTCCAGAAGCAAAGTCTACAGTTCTTCCAATATCTGCTCCTGTTGCCAGAGGAAGATCCTCCAGCTTGCCGTCCAGATACGCTTCGATCCTTGCCTCGATCTCCGCTTCGATCTTCTGTCCGTTTCCGTTAAGAAGTTTGATGCCGTTATCGTTAAAAGGATTGTGGCTTGCAGAGATCATAATTCCGCAGTCAAAATCTTCTGTACGTACCACATAAGAAACGCTTGGAGTTGTTGTTACATGGAGAAGGTAGGCGTCTGCCCCGGAAGCAGTCAGGCCTGCTACAAGCGCATACTCAAACATGTAGCTGCTTCTTCTGGTATCCTTGCCGATCACGATCTTTGCCTTATGTTCCCGTCCGTAATACCAGCCCACATAACGTCCAACCTTAAAAGCATGGTCTACAGTAAGCTGTACATTTGCCTCGCCTCGAAATCCGTCTGTTCCAAAATATTTTCCCATAATAATTCCTCCTTTTGCCTGAGCTGCAGGCAGCTTAAGATTTCTCTTATTTATAAAGATTTTCAGGATATACTCCGTCCTTCACCAGCTTCTCAAAGGCTGCTGTTACAGAAGCCTTATCCTCCTGATAAGTCACTCCAAACCAGGTGTCCTTTGTATCCAGAACATCTACCTTTGCCTTTCCGGATTTGATCAGACGATCTATCATTTCTGGAAGCAGATATTCTTTTTTGATGTCTCCCGGCTGGATATCTGTGAGAAATTCCACAAATCCCTTTTCCAGAACGTCCATAAACGCCGGAGTCAGTCCCCACATATTCATGGAAACAAGGTTGTTGACGTCAAGAGCAGTAGCCTTTCCATCGTCGCTTCTTGTTTCTGCGCCGGATTCTGTTTTATAAATATCATGAGTTTCTGTCACACCTACAAGAGCGCCGTTCTCAATATGGCAGATTCCTCTTGTGACGCTTCCATTGTCGCTCAATGTATTTCCAAGTCGGAAGCCCGCCATACAGATGTGAAGAACTCCGTCCTCAGGCTGATCCTGGATAAGATAATCATGAACTTTAACATATGCTTCTTTTCCGTAGTAATCGTCTGCATTGATTACCATAAACGGCTCGGAAAGCACCTTCTTTGCAGCAAGAACAGCCTGTCCTGTTCCCCAGGGTTTTGTTCTGTCTTCCGGCTTTTCAAAGCCCTGCGGAAGATCTTCCAGAGCCTGGAAGGCATATTCTACTTCTGTGATTTTCTCAATTTTGTTTCCGATCACAGAGCGGAATTCCTCTTCGATATCCTTACGGATAATAAATACCACTTTGTTAAAGCCAGCCTCAAGAGCGTCATGAATGGAATAGTCCATGATAATCTCTCCGTTGGGTCCTACTGGCGCAAGCTGCTTGATTCCCTTTCCAAAGCGGCTTCCGATTCCTGCTGCCATGATTACAAGTGCTGTTTTTTTCATTTCATTCTCCTTCATTTTATTTCTGTAATTAAACTATAGCTACCTTTTTTATTCCTCATTGAGGTTAGCAAGCTTGGCTGCCTGATCCGCTGCAATGAGACTGTCGATCACCTCTGAAAGGTCGCCTCCAAGAATGCTGTCCAGACGGTGAAGGGTAAGTTTGATACGGTGGTCTGTCACACGTCCCTGAGGGAAATTGTAAGTACGGATCTTTTCAGAACGGTCTCCTGTTCCTATCTGGCTTCTTCTTGCTTCCGCTTCCGCATCATGCTGCTTGGCGATCTCCATCTCATAAAGACGGGAACGAAGCACTTTTAAAGCCTTGTCCTTATTTTTAAGCTGGGATTTTTCATCCTGGCAGGATATTACAATTCCTGTAGGGATATGGGTCAGACGCACGGCAGAGTCTGTGGTATTGACGCACTGGCCGCCGTTTCCCGACGCGCGGAACACGTCAAACTTACAGTCGTTCATATCCAGATGGAAGTCGATCTCTTCTGCCTCCGGCATAATAGCCACTGTACAGGTAGAAGTATGGATCCTTCCTCCTGATTCTGTTTCCGGTACACGCTGGACACGGTGTACGCCGCTTTCGTATTTCAGACGGGAGTACGCCCCCTGTCCCTGGATCATAAAGGTAACTTCCTTGAAACCGCCGATTCCGTTTTCATTCAGGCTCATCATCTCTGTTTTCCAGCGAAGACTTTCTGCGTACTTCACATACATCCGATAGATTTCCGCTGCAAAAAGCGCCGCCTCGTCTCCGCCGGCTCCGGCGCGGATCTCCACGATTACGTTTTTGCTGTCATTAGGGTCTTTGGGAAGAAGCAGGATCTTGATCTCATGCTCCAGTTCCTCTACCCGCTTCTTTGCATCGGAAAGCTCTTCCTTCAGCATTTCCCGCATTTCCTCATCCTTTTCCTCTTCCAACATGGAAAGGCTGTCCTTAATGGTTTCTTTATTCTCCTTGTATTCCCTGTAAGCGTCTACGATCGGCTGCAGATCGCTCTGCTCCTTCATAAGTTTCTGAAAACGCTCCTGGTTATCTGTAACCCCCGGTTCGCCCAGTTCATTAAGAACCTCGTCAAAACGGATCAACAGATCCTCCAATTTATCAAACATTCTGTTCCTCCTGAAATAATCCTCTTTATTTCCTCTTTCCTATTACAACACGGTCAAGACCTGCAAGATCCTTCTTTACTTCTATATTACTAAATCCGGCTTCATCCATGATCTCTGATACAGAAGCTCCCTGGTCATATCCGATCTCATAAAGAAGCCATCCTCCTGATTTTAAATAAGGGCTGCACTCCTTTGTGATCCGGCGGTAAAAATACAGTCCGTCTTCTCTGCCGTCCAACGCCATGTAAGGATCATGGAGCCGTACTTCCTCCATCAGCTTCTCAATCTCTGCGGTTGCAATATATGGTGGGTTTGAAATAAGCATATCATATTCCGGCAGTTCTCTGCCACTGTTTTGCATAAAATATTCACTGGAAAAAATGTCGCTTTTTACAAAAAGCGCCCGTTCTCCCACATTCAGGCTTTTTCTGTTCCGCTCTGCCACAACAAGGGCTTCCTCAGAAAGATCCGCCCCGGTTCCTGATGCTTCTGGAATTTCCTTTAGCATACTGAGAAGAATACAGCCTGATCCCGTACACATATCAAGGATCCGCGGATTCTCCCTGCCTTTCAGAAGTTTTAATCCTTCCTCCACCAGACACTCTGTATCCTGCCTTGGCACAAGAACATGCTGATCCACAAAAAAATCATAGCCCATAAAACAGGCGCTCCCGGTCAAATGCTGCAAAGGGATATGCTCCCTGCGTTTCCTGCAAAGCTCCATATATTTCTGTTGGGTTTGTTCGTCTGCCGGTTCGTCACTGTGGGCAAAGTACCACGCCCTGTTTCTGCCTGTCACATATTCCAGAAGAAGCCAGGCGTCCAACCTGGCTTCCTCTATATGCGCAGCCTCAAGAGCGCAGCTCCCCTCCCTAAGCAATGCTTCAAGAGTTTTCATTTGCTTCTTCCTCCGGCTCCCAGCCAAATTCCTCTTTCAGGTATGCCTTCCAGTCAAACACAGCCTCTACAGCTGCAATAGCAACCTCCACCATGCTTTCATCCGGTTCGATGGTAGTCAGCTTCTGCATAGCCAGCCCCGGCTTGCTGAAGAAATCTGCCACCGGACTTTCTGATCTTCCTGCCCACTGGATCATTTCAAAGGAAATTCCTGCAACAACAGGAACCATAAGAAGACGTCCCAGAAGCCTTACCCAATAAAAAGGAACCAGTACAAAAATAAAATGAAGAAAAATACTCACAAGCATAACAAGAAACAAAAAACTTGTCCCGCAGCGTTTATGCTGTTTTGAGCTTTTCATTACATTCTCTACAGTAAGAGGCATTCCATGTTCGATACAGTTGATACATTTATGTTCTGCCCCGTGATACATAAAGGTTCTCTGGATATCTTTCAGCCTGGAGATCAAAAGCATATATCCTGTAAACAGCGCCAGCCTTACAAAAGCCTCCGCTACAGTGACAACCACCTCAGAAGCTCCTACCTTTCTCAAAAGACTGGCCAGAGCATAGGGAAGCAGCATAAAAGCAAGAACAGACACCACAATGGAAACTGCCACTGTTCCATAGAGAAGCCACTTAAACTGCCTGTCCTCTTTTGCCTTGGCAGCCTGTTTTTCCTCCTCTGTGAGATGTGCCTTTTTTTTATTTTCCTGCTCGTCCTCTTCGTCCCCTGCGATCTCTGCGGAGTACATCAGACATTTGGTTCCCACCACAAGACTGTCCACAAAGCTGACTACTCCCCGGATGATCGGCTTACGAAGAAAAGCCGCTTTTCCAAAGGTGCATTTATAATCTTCTACCTTAAGTTCAATTCCTCCGTCAGGTCGGCGCACAGCAATGGAATACTTGTCCTTGTGGCGCATCATGATTCCTTCCATAACCGCCTGCCCGCCAATATTTGATGATCTGTTCTGCATAATATTCTCCGTCGTAAAAGCAAAGACAGGTTGAGATTTCCCAACCTCAACCTGTACTCTCATTACCCATATTGTTTAATTATTTGTTTAAACCGTATTTTCTGTTGAACTTGTCAATACGTCCGCGAGCCTGAGCAGCCTTCTGCTGTCCAGTATAGAACGGATGGCACTTGGAGCAGATTTCCACATGGATATCTTCTTTTGTAGAACCAGTTACAAATGTGTTTCCACAGTTACAGGTAACAGTTGCCTGATGATAGTTCGGATGGATTCCTTCGCGCATGATTTTCACCTCTCTGTATATTTTAATTATTTTCTATTCGTATCTGATTAGACGAATTTACTACTTTACAGCTTTCTGATTATAACATACCCCTATAGTAAATGCAAGCTGTTTATGAAAATTTCTGTTTTTTTGCAGAAAGTACAAATTCCCGGTTGGATCGTGTTCTGGAGAACATATTCAGGATCTGCTCCACCGCCTCATCAGCCTTCAGGCTGTTTAGGGCCTTACGCATACTGTATACTGCCTCCTGCTCGTCTCTGGAAAGAAGAAGATCCTCTCTTCTTGTGCCTGATTTTTGGATATCAATGGCTGGGAAAACACGTTTTTCCTGTAATCTGCGGTCAAGGACAAGCTCCATATTTCCAGTTCCCTTAAACTCCTCATAGATCACATCATCCATCTTGCTTCCTGTATCAACAAGAGCTGTAGCCAGAATAGTCAGACTGCCTCCCTCTCTCATATTACGTGCCGCTCCAAAAAACCTCTTAGGCATGTGAAGAGCAGCCGGATCAAGACCTCCTGAAAGAGTTCTTCCGCTTGGCGGAACGCAGAGATTATAGGCTCTTGCAAGTCTGGTAATAGAATCCAGAAGGATCGTTACGTCTTTTTTGTGTTCCACCAAACGGCGGGCGCGCTCGATCACCATTTCTGAAACTCTCTTATGATGCTCAGGAAGCTCGTCAAAAGTAGAATAGATCACTTCCACATTTGAGCCCTGAATGGCTTCTTTAATATCCGTTACTTCCTCCGGGCGTTCATCGATCAGAAGAATGATCAGATGCATATCCGGGTTATTATGAAGAATGGACTTTGCCACATCCTTTAAAAGGGTAGTCTTTCCTGCCTTGGGAGGAGAAACGATCATTCCTCTCTGACCTTTACCAATAGGGCTGATCAGATCTACGATACGCATGGCAACGCTGCCTCCCGGACGCTCCATTCTCATTCTTTCATTAGGAAATACAGGCGTCATATCTTCAAAATTATATCTTCTCTGTCCCTCGCTTGGATGGAAACCGTTGATAGCCGTCACATAGAGAAGAGCGCTGAACTTCTCTCCCTGGGTCTTAATACGGATATTTCCCTGAATGATATCTCCTGTTTTCAGGTTAAATCTTCGGATCTGAGCCGGAGAAACATAAATGTCATTTTCTCCCGGAAGGTAGTTTGCACAGCGGATAAATCCATAACCGTCTGAAAGCACCTCCAGGATTCCGTTTGCCTTCTCGCCGCTGTCAAGCTGTGCTGTTTCCTGAGACATTCCGCCTTCATATCCGCCTCTGTTTTCCTGCACGTAATTATTTTGCCTGTTGACGCGCTGCTGGTATCTGGCTTGGTTTCCCTCCTGGCGTTCTCCGTTTTCCTGACGGCTGGCGCTGCCTGCTGTATTTCGTCCGTCGTTTTCTCTGTCTCCCTTTATTTCCGCCTCCCCTGTTTCCCGCAAAGGCGCTGCTACTTCCTTTTCATCCTCCTGAAGCATACGCTGGATCAATTCCGGCTTCCTGAGAACAGAGATCCCCTTCAGTCCTCTTGCTTTGGCCAGTTCCTTTAATGTAGTAAGTGATAATGATTCGTATTTTTCTCTCATAAAAATCCCTCAGCCTTTTCTGAAAATTAATAACCGGAAATGCCCGGATGCAATAAATGAATGTCATTGTTTCTTTACGGGATACTCTGTCGGAACCGACATGAACATCAGAATGGGAGGGGCCTTACGCCCCGCCCTTAACCGTTTTTTCTTCAGGGCAGATGCCCTATTGGTAAGCAGAAATTTCTTAGAATTATTTTAACACACTTCTTTTCTTCTGTCCAGAAAGGAAGAAAAGTCATAAACATCAGTGAACGATGCTTCCTAACAGGCCGTAAGATACCACATACATGATAACTGTAGCCATAATGATGCCTCCAAGAATAGCCAAAGAAGATTTTTTGATGTCAATCTCCAGAAGGGACGCAATCAGAGATCCTGTCCATGCGCCTGTTCCAGGAAGGGGAATACCTACAAAAAGCAAAAGTCCCCAAAATTCATATCTCTTAATCTGGTCGCTTTTTCCCATGGCGCGGTTTTCAAGTTTTTCGATCAGGCTGCGGAAAAGTTTTGTTTTTTTCAGCAGCTTAAAAATCTTTCTGATGAACAGAAGAATAAAAGGAATCGGAATAATATTTCCCAAAATGCAGATAGGAATCGCAGTCATTGCCGGGATTTTCAGAAGAGACGCTGCCAAAAGTCCTCCTCTCAGCTCCAGGATCGGTATCATGGAAATGATAAAGACCACCATCTCCTCTGAAATATACTGTGACAGATTCTCGGTAAACCATTGTACTAAAACTTCCATTAAAACCTCCATTGATATATTTTTATTTTTGCTTCAGATATTTCTCCAAAAAACAGATCAGCTTTTCCATTTCATCCTGTGTTCCCACAGTGATCCGCAGATAATCTGCCGTCCTGCCTTTTGGGAAATAGCGCACATAAATATGTTGTTCCCTCAGCGCCTGAAAAAGTTCTTTTGCCGAAGCGCTTCCCGGAGCGGCAAAGATAAAGTTCGCCCTGGAATCCTCAAACCGGAATCCCAGTTCTTTTAGTTTTTTCTTTGTCCATTCTCTTGTCTCAATGATCTTTTTACATGTTTCTTCAAAATACGCCTGGTCCTTTATTGCTGCCACTCCTGCCGCCAGGGCAGTTCTGTCCATGGTGTAGGAATTAAAGGAATATTTTACATCATTAAGATAATGTATCAGTTCCGGGCATCCCATGGCAAAGCCAATCCGCATTCCGGCCAGAGATCTTGATTTTGAAAATGTCTGGACCACCAGAAGATTATCGTAGCTGTCGATAAGGGAAACGGCTGACTGCGCTCCAAAATCCACATAGGCCTCGTCTACGATCACAATTACGTCCCTGTTATGCTCCAGGATCTCCTTGATCTCCTCAAGGGGCATTTCTACCCCTGTTGGAGCATTGGGATTGGGAAAAATGATTCCTCCGTTTTCCCGGAAATAGTCGCTTTTCCTTATATGAAAATTCTCATCCAAAGCCGGACGCTCATAGGGAATCTTAAAAAGCTCCGCCCATACGTCATAAAAAGAATATGTAATATCCGGAAAAAGAATCGGTCTGCCGCTGTTAAAAAATGTAAGAAAGCTCATTGCAAGAACATCATCAGAGCCTACCCCTACAAAAACCTGTTCTTTTTTAAGGCCGTAGGCCTTTGCTATGGCAGATACAAGAACGTCTGCAGACGGATCCGGGTAAAGTCTCAGCTCATCCGTATTTACTGCAGCCAGAGCCTCTCTTACTCCCGGCGCAGGCGGATATGGGTTTTCATTTGTATTCAGTTTGATCATGTCCGGCTGGCAGGGCTGCTCTCCCGGAGTATACGGCTCCACCCGGCGGATATTTGCTTCCCACTTTTTCATAATAATCTCCTCTAAATGCCATTTTTATGGTATGTCTTATTGTAACCACTCTTCCTTGTTTTGTCAAAGCATTCCTGATGGGAAGACGTTACTGTTTTCTTCGCCCGCAGATGTTCACAGGGCGCTGTCCAAAATTTATCAATATCCTTAGTACCACGAAATGGTAATTCTTCGTTTTCCATAATCAAATCACAGGCTGTACCGCCAATAACTACATACTGATTTTCAAATCCCTGAAACCATTCCTTAAACTTTGTAAATCCCGTAACCACTATTCGTCCAGCTCCCCTTCTATTAATTCTTCCACTGCTTTCTCAATTCTTTCATCAGTATTCTCACGAAGGGATAATACAGCAGAAAGATTATCTGCCACATTATCATTCAAAAACATTCCTGGATCATATTCCCATAATTCCAGTCTGACTTGTTTATCGGGATTAACCAATTCATCTGTCAACAGCCTTTTGTCAAAATCTCTTTTATTTATTGCATACGTAAAAACTCTTCCCGGACTTAAAATTGTTTTTTCTGCCAATGCAGTTTCTCCGGCCAGGACCATATTGGATGTAATCTGTGATTTTTCAATAAATCCCGTTTTGCGAACAGGACTGGACAAATATCTTTGCAATTTTTCAAACAGCTCCACCCGATTATATTTTGATTCGATCACTTTATTTACACCATCTTTTGTCACAAGAAATAAATCGGTTGCCGCTAATTGTTTTACAGCTCTGGTTAATGTCATTGCAGTAAACGGAAGAATCCTCCCGGCTTCTGAAACATACATCTGCTTTTTCTTACCATACAAATAGAATAAAAGCAGCTGCTGGGTTGAAAATACGAATTTCTCCACTGGCTTCTCTGTTTCTTTTTCATCAATCAGTATTGTTCCAATAAATGGAAGAAATACCTGCCTTTCTGTAAAAAATGGTATTTTATTTTCTATTAAACTTTTTCTGCGATAAAAAGAAATGTTCTTCAATTCAAATACAACAGGGGCATTATCTACTTTCTGTATTTTTCAATTTGTTTTTTCAATGCCGGAAGCGTAGCAAGTTCTTCAGTCAGCGTAAGTACAATACAGCGTTTATCTGCAATATATATTGTACAGAACTCATAGCTCTCAGCAATATAAAATGGAAGAGAAACTTTTTTGTTCCACGCTTCGCATCTTATGGGAAGTCCAAATACACTAGAAAGCATATGTTGTCACTCTCCTTTTAACTTAATTTATTTCATTTTAACTTTACGATTATTAATAGTTAAGTTTTTAAGGTTAAATAAAGCATGGTATTTTGTACTTCCTCTTTTTTATAGAACATCCTCGCGAAACGTTTTTGTGTAATGAAAAAGTTGGTACAAAATATACTGCTTTTCTATTACATCAAAAGGAGCGCTGCATCCCAGGTGATTATTTCCTGTTTTGCAACGCCCTTTATTTTTATATCTGTTAGATTCCGTTTTAAGCAATATAGCGCTTTCAGATACATGCATTTATCTGTAGATTGTCTGAATTCAGGACTATTGGAAGGAAGGACGGGTGACTGTTCATACAGAACTATTCCGCGAGGTGTTTTGGCACGAATGTGACAAAATCCCGAGACATACATGCCAAAATTCCATTGCCGAAGGCAATCTGGAATGAATTTTGGCCCGTTGCTGTGAACAGCAACAAGGACAGATCTAATGACTTGTCATAGTTAAGTTATCACAAAAAACATCTACATTTATTTGTGCTAACCTTAGAACTATGATTCTTACACATATTACTCAATTCCCTCAAGCATATCCTTAACCCCTTCGACAGATACGCCGCATTGTTCGGCAATCTCTTCATGAGTTTTTCCGGCTCGCCGCAGAAGGATAATCTGCTTGAATATTTCACGCCCCTTATTGAATCCGATTTTTTATCCCTCAGCAAGACCGGACTCATATCCTTCCTCAAAGCCCTCTTCTTTTGTCTGGCGCATGTGCCGTTCTTCATCATATTCGTATATGCTCACTTTAATCGCCTCCGTACGATTTTTCTTCAGAAACTCCGCCAGCACACCACGGCTGATGCAGTTGTCCACTGCCTTCTCCACCGCCTCCGCAAGAGGCCTAGCCCGTGCATACTCTCGCACCAGGGCAGTATATTCCGCATAGTCTTTAAGAGTTCTGCAGGCGTCCATAAGTTTCTTATTATGCCCTTTGTTGATGTTCAGCATGGTAGCCCTAAGTTCCAACTGCGGCTCCTCTTCCTTCAGCTGAAAGGTATCGGACAGACGCAGTTCCCGTTTATCCGGCTGTTCCTCCGTTCCATTGTAAAAGATAATGAAATGCTTTGTATTATCTTAGCACAGACCAGGCAAGATCACCAGATTCTTTCTTGTATTTCCCTCAAAAATCGTTCGACAAAATCCGACAACTACAAGCCCTGCTGCATACCGACCAACAAGCAAACCCCCATCCCAATATTTTGGGATGGGGGTTGTTTATCATACGGCCCTGACATCTTTTTATTTAGATTCTTGCCACTCCGGTTCTTCTTGCAGCCTCGGCAACTGCTTTGGCAACTGCCGGTCCTACTCTCTTATCAAAGGCCTTCGGGATAATATAATCCGGGGACAGTTCCTCCTCAGAGATCAGGTCTGCAAGAGCCTTAGAAGCCGCTATCTTCATTTCGTCGTTAATATCGCTTGCTCTTACGTCAAAAGCTCCGCGGAATACGCCCGGGAATGCCAGAACGTTGTTGATCTGGTTCGGGAAATCGCTTCTTCCGGTGGAAACCACCTTGGCTCCGCCTGCCTTTGCATCCTCTGGGAAAATCTCCGGCGTCGGGTTTGCGCAGGCAAAAATAACTGCGTCCTTTGCCATAGTTTTTACCATCTCTGTAGTGACAGCTCCTGGTGCGGAAACTCCGATAAATACGTCTGCGCCCACAAGCATATCTGCAAGAGAGCCTGATTTCTTATCCAGGTTTGTCACCTTGCTCATTTCATCCTTTACCGGATTCATACCTGCAGTACGTCCCTCATAGATTGCTCCGTTTCTGTCGCAGAGCGTAATATTTTTAAAACCTGCTGTCAGGAGAAGTCTTGCAATAGAAATAGCGGCTGCGCCTGCGCCGTTCATAACTACGCGGACATCCTCTTTTTTCTTCCCAACAACCTTCAGCGCGTTTGTAAGACCTGCCAGCGTAATAATAGCAGTTCCGTGCTGGTCGTCATGGAAAATCGGGATATCACATTTTTCTTTTAATTTTTTCTCGATCTCAAAACATCTTGGAGCAGAGATATCCTCCAGGTTTACTCCGCCAAAAGAGCCGGAAATAAGATAAATAGTATTTACGATCTCATCTACGTCATGGCTCTTAATGCAAAGAGGAAAAGCGTCTACATCTCCAAAAGCCTTAAAAAGCACACACTTGCCTTCCATAACAGGCATACCTGCTTCCGGTCCGATATCTCCTAAGCCCAGAACAGCCGATCCGTCAGTAACAACAAGGCAGGTATTCCATCTTCTTGTAAGATCATAGGATTTTTCCACATCCTTCTGGATCTCCAGACATGGCTGTGCAACTCCCGGTGTATATGCCAGAGAAAGATCGTCCTTTGTCTCTACAGGAACAGTTGCTACAACCTCGATCTTTCCTTTCCATTCTTCATGCAGTCTCAGTGATTCTTTTGCGTAATCCATTTTTTATCCTCCTTGGGGCTTTTTGTTTGCTTCTCCGCCTTTTGGCCAGATCAGTCCCTTAATAATTTCCTGTGAAAAATTTACTATTTTCCGGAAGCTGGTAGTCTTTAAAATACTTATGAAAGTCAAGCTTCAGATATCCGCACAGATTAGCAAGCTCCACCATGGTGTTGTCATTCACCGGAATACCCTTTTCCCGTCTTTCTTTTTCAGCAAAAATTTCTTTTTCTCCATGGGTATAAATGCACTCCTTTCCCTCTGCCTTGGGACTCTCACGCAAAGCTTCAAGATACTGAGAAAAATGCCTGCGGATTGCCTCCGGATCTCCGAAAGCAGCCGGATCAATAGCCATAAATCCATGACAGATTCCTGTTTTATCCGGGAAGGTACAGCAATGGTCTGAGGTGACTCCCATAGAAAGAATGGAGCTGAACAGCTCGCAGAGCATTCCGTATCCATATCCTTTGTGGCTTCCTGTTATCTCTTCATTTCCGCCAAGAGGCATGATTCCGCCGCCTTTTTTTGAAACAATATTTGCCAGAACGTCCGGCGCGTCCGTACTTGCATGTCCGTCTTTATCAAGAGCCCATCCCTGAGGAAGCGGTTTTTCCATCTTATTATACATTTCCAGCTTTCCCCTTGTGACAACAGTTGTAGAACAGTCAAAAAAGAAAGGATAGGGATCGGCAGGCATTGCAACTGCAATGGGATTTGACCCCAGCATTGCCTTTCTGCCAAAAGTCGGAACCATGATTGCCTCAGAGTTTGTACATGCCATACCGATCAGACCCTGTTCGCATGCCATCTTTGCATAATAACCTGCAATTCCGAAGTGATTGGATTCCCTGACGCTTACCATGCCGATTCCTGTTTTTTTTGCTTTTTCAATTGCCTTGTTCATGGCGTAGACACTGATCAGCTGTCCCATTCCATTATGTCCGTCGATCACAGCAGAAATGGGGGTTTCAAATACCACCTCCGGCTTTGCCTCTGGGTGAATGGTTCCCTTTTCAATTCCCTTGTGATAACGAACCATCCGCTGCATTCCATGGCTTTCGATCCCGTAGAGATCCGCCGTCAAAAGCACGTCCTTAATTTCCCTGCTCTCCTCATCACTGAATCCGAAAGCTTTAAATACATCGGTACAAAACTGATTCAATGTGTCATAAGACCACTTTACATATCCCATAGTCATATCCTCCTTACGCGGTAATACCGTTCAAGTATATTGGTCTTGCCAATTCATAATCATATTATACTATTGGTCTTACCGAATTGCAAGGATAATTCGTATGGTTTTATTCTTTTTCAGCCAGCATCTCTGCCATGATTTCTTCTACTGTAACCATGTGCTGAGACATACAGCGCTCCGCCTCATTTTCATCCCTGTTTATAATAGCTTCCACCAGTCTGCGGTGCTGCTCGTCGATAGAGGCCGAGGACTTGTTTTTTTGCATCATATAATCCCTGGTTCCTGAAATAATGTTTTCCGTAAGCTTATCTGACGCTGCCAGAACACTGTATATCATAGGATTATCCGCAATCTTCGCAATTTTCAGATGAAGCTCTTTGTCAAGAGATCCCCTTGCTTTTTCATCTTCTGCAGCATCCAGCCTTGCAATCAGCATCCACAGCTCTGCAGCGTCCAGCGGCGTGCATTTTCTGGCTGCCAGAATTGCATTTTCCCGTTCCAGGGCCGCCCGAAGCTGCTGATTCTGTCTTACGTATACGTTATTTAGCTGAAAAAGAATGGACAGCGGGCCAATCAGCCAGGTGTCCAGATCATCCGTAATGTAATTGCCCCCTCCGGGCACAGACTTCAGAATTCCAAGGAGTTCCAGAGCACGAAGTGCTTCCCGAACCGCTGCTCTGGAAACTCCCATGGTTTCCGCCATATTCCGTTCTGCAGGAAGCGCTGCCCCAGGTTTCAGCTTCCCGTTCTGGATATTCTCGATAATCTGCTTTAAAATCCCATTAAAAGTTTTTTCTTCCCCTATTTCTTTAAACATATAGCTCCTTTATTATTCTTCTTTTTGGTCTGATCCGGCGCTTTAAAAGCCTAAATCCAGTATAGCATTCTGTCTGATAAAAAGGCAAGCCTTTCTGCAGAATCATTGTTTTTCCATAGTAAAAAGAGTTACTGTTCACTCCGTTCACAGTAACAAAAAAATTTTTCAAACGCATTTATTTGTATAATATACGTAATTGTTTTTCTGTCTTGTACTTTCTCCGTCCTCTGCATATAACAGAGAAAGAAAATTTTACAGAGATTTTTCATTAGCGAGCATGTGTATTTTACAAACTGTTTCTATAATAGTAATCAAAGAATTGAAAGAGGAATCATTATGTATCAGACATTATGGAATTCTATTAATAAACAGGTAAAAAACTCACATGCTTCCGCAGCTTTTCTGGCTGTTTCACTTATGGGCTGGACAACGATCGGTCTTCTGGCAGGATTTTTGATCTGCATGATCGGCGGTATGTCCTTCGTTACAAAGATAACCGTTGTCCTTTGCAGTGGCGGATATACAGGACTGATTCTTGGTTTCTTTGGCGGTATTTTATATCTGTACAGATCAGAACCCCGCCATTTGGCTGCTGCCACCCCTTCACAGGTATTTCCACAACAGCTCTGTTTTCGGACGGATTCCGCAGAGCCAGGTCATGATTGGCCATGCCCAGATGTATCCTCCTGTAACTCCTACGATGCTGCTGATTCCGCCTGAGAAGTTAGCAAAGATCGGAAGACCGATGGCTCCTAACAGAACGTAAACCAGTGTTGCTGTAGTTCCAAGCCTGGAACCAAGTACTGTGCCTACAAGTGCTACACCAAATACCTGAATGGTGATCGGTACACCGGTAGGCATTGGCAGTGAAATCTGTGATATTACTGCAAGAACTGCTGCAAACATACCAACCAGTACCATTTCTCTGGTTGTAAATTTTCTCTCTGCAGCAGGGCTTTTTGCATATGACTGACTCATAATAAGACTCTCCTCTTTCCCTGTTAATGATTGATTTTGACCTTCTTTTTATATCATAAGCGGGAAGGATTATCAACTCATTTTCTTGTGTTTGGTTTACATTCGTTTCCGATAAGTATCAGGTGACACGTCTGTATAGCGTTTGAATACTCTGGAAAAATAAGTGCTGTTTTCGAATCCCAGAAGTTCTGAAACTTCACAGACCATTTTTCCATCCTGAAGCATCTGTTTGGCCAGTTCTGTTTTTCGGAGATTTACATATTCTATAAAATTATAACCCATTTCTTTTTTAAACATGGTGCTAAGATAGGCTGAAGAAACTCCTGTTTCAGCAGCTGCATCTGACAGATGGATTGGTTCCATGATATGCACTTCTATATATTTTACTACTTTCTGCAGAATTTCTGACCTGCTGCATTTGTAGGCAATCCAGAATTTTTCCATAAAAATATCATTAAATTTCAGGAACCATTTCTCTATTTCCCTAAGGCTTTCCATCATCATGATTTTCTGATAATGACAATTATCTCCGTCCAATTCTATTTCTTCCAACGCACCATTCAATGACTGTGCAACCATAGAATAAATCCCCAGAATATCCATAAAATTTCTTCTCAGCACATTGATACTGATATAAGACTCCTGTCGAATCAGTCCGAAAATTCCATGCAGCTCCTGTTCAGTTTTTTCTCTGTCAAAACTTCTGATCTTCTCTTTTAGGGAATCCAGATATCCATGCATTCCTCGTGGACTATGACCTTCTGTTTCAATCTTCTTTTGAAAAAACACCAGCTTCTCTTCTTTATCATAATAACTGAAAAGTTGTATCTGTTCTGCCATCGCAGCAGCACGGATAATATCCGCTGTTTTTTCCATACACCCTTCAAAAATTCCCATGTACAGTTCTCTGCCTGTTTTCTGCTCTGCTCTTTTCTTTAATTCCATATAAACAGATCTTTCCGTCTTTTCTGCCAGTAGGAAATATCCCAACTGATTTCCCTTCTGTATCTGCATTCCTTCCCTGTTTCCTGTTTCTGCCCATTTATGGATTATTTCCGTAACCCTAGACAACTCTTCCAAATCCTTCGCCACTATACATAGCAATATTTGATAATTATGAACACTTGCAAAAATATCCCGGCTGTCCCTCACGATTTCTTCATAACGAATCTCGCGTATTCTCTGCATGTGTACCGTGTTTCTCTCTTCCGTTTCTCCCAGGCATTTTTTCAGAATATTTTCCAGTTCATCAGAACTCAGATTCAGTTTTCGCAGATAATCATACGCCCCTAACTTCATTGCCTTCTTTACAACATCGAATTCTTCCTGGCAGCTTACCACGATTACTCTGGTTTTCATTTCTTCTTTCTTCAAAAATTCCAGAATTTCCAGCCCGCTGACTTTTGGTATGTTCAGATCGAGAAGAATGATATCCGGACGGCTGTTCCGGATCATTTCCAATGCTTCTTCTCCATCTGTTGCATCCGGCAGCAGTTCCAGATCCAGTTTCTTCCAGTCTACAAGCTGACGCAGTCCAAGTCTTGCCAGAATTTCATCCTCTACGATCAATACCTTTTTCATAGAATGTTCTTCCCTTCATCCGGATAATAATTGCTATCTTTTTATCCTATTTTATCACCTTTCTTCTGATTCTGTAATTTTTTTCGGAAGACGAACCCATATTTCGAAACCATTTCTGACCTTTTCATTATAGATCAGTCCATAAGATTCGCCGTACAGCAGCTTCAGTCTGGAATTTACATTGTAAAGCCCGATTCCCGTCACAGCTCTCTGGTTCTTCTCTCCCTTCAGAAGATCTTCTATCTTCTTTTTATCCGCAGAATTTCCATTATTGAATACAGATATGACAAAATCATTCTCATACTCTATTGCAGAGACTATAATCTGCCCTGCTGTCACACCTTTTACTCCGTGCAGAATCGCATTTTCTACAATCGGCTGCATGGTAAATGCAGGGATTTCATAATAGAATAGTTCTGTTGGAATTACATTATAATACTGAAACGAACTTCCAAACCGCATCTGCATGATATCTACATATGCTTTCAGAAGTGCCGTTTCCTGTCCCACAGTAGTCATGCCGTTTTTGTTACTGTAAACTGCATGCAAAATATCTCCCAGTGCTTCCAGCGCTTTCTCCGTGTTTTCATTCCCCCCTGCACGGTCCTGTCCTTCTTTTATGGCCATGATCCTTATGGAATTAACCGTGTTAAAGATAAAATGAGGGGAAATCTGCGACATGAGCATCTCATAATGGGCTTTTTCTTTTAATCTGCTCTCTCTTTCTACTTTTTTCAGAAGCTCTTCGATCTTTTTCCCAGCCTGGTTATAGCAGGATACAAATTTGCTCATCTCCTGGAAAGAACCTCTGGGTTCCTCCAGAACTGCCATTCCATTGAGAGCTTTTTCCAGAGTCTGTGCCACTTCAACCAGAGGTCTGGCGAGCCTTCTGGAAAAATATAACATAGTACAGACCGTGAATCCGATTACCAGCAATACCATTTCCAGAATATGCTGGAGAATCTTTCTGTTTTCCTTCAGGAAAATTTCCCGTGGCACAAGATAGACCAGTTTATTGGACGCATTTTCCAATTCACCTGCTATATAGTAAAAATCATCTTCCAGGTTACCAGTAATGATCTCCTTCTCAGAAATCTCTTTTACAGACTCTTGTTCTCCCAGCTCTTTCAGCTGTTTCTGATATTTCTCATTATATCCCATCAGTATATTATTGTTTCTGTCCAGGATATAAATGGCACCGCCTTCCTCTGTCACCATGCTTGCTGCCAGTTTTCCCCAGATGTTCGTCTCAGACAGGCGGATCAGCATAACTCCCAGATTTTTGCCGGAATAATCCAGGATCTCACGTCCCATATAGAGATATTTCTGTACGTTGTCATATATGGTCATTTCCTGAAAAATTTCCCCGATGCCGGTACTGTAGGTCGTCTTTCTTCCATTCTTCAGAACCTCCTGATACCACTGTTCTTTCTCATAATCTGTCTCTGTCCTGCTTAATGCGTAGGAACCAATCACATATCCTGTTTTCGTAAGAATGGCTACTTTTCCGTTAACGGCATTTAAGACGGAGCTCTCTACATTCGAAATATCATTGGAAAGTTCTCTTTTCGCCTGATAAATCTCGTAGGAATCCCCGTCTTGTTCTAAAGTCCGCAGGTTCTTCAGCGTATTTTTGTTTGTCATCAGCATACTGGTGGCATAATTTGTCACCTCGATCATCTGATCCGCATTGTCTCTGATCTGGGACAGCAGATTTGTTTCATTGTTAATCTTATTTTCCGTGGTAACCTTCTGAAGATAGAAATTCAGAAGCATCAAAGCCAGGCACAGCGGCAGCACCACAAAAAATCCCATATAAAATGTGAGCTGCCTCCTTATGCTCTGGTTACCCGGATTTTTACGTTTGAAACCCATACGCAAATTTCCTCTTTCTACATCTGATCTGTGTTTTATCCTTTCACTGCACCGGCAGAAAGTCCTTGTACCAGATTCTTCTGTACCAGTGCAAAGAAGATCAGGATCGGTATCAGGCTGATCACCACCGCTGACATCAGCAGTCCCCAGTCTACAGAATACTGTCCTATGAAATCCTGCATACCGACCTGAATGGTTTTCTTTGAAGTTGTATTGATAAAAATAGACGCATACATATATTCATCCCAAGATGTCATGAAACAGAACAGGGCCGTGACAAAAAGTCCCGGTTTGGCAACATGGATGATCACATGAAAGAATGATGTCAACCTACTGCATCCGTCGATCCTGGCAGCTTCCTCCAGCTCCCATGGGATGGAAATAAAAAATGCACAGGTATTCCATATGGCAAAAGGCAGGGTAAAGGAGCAGTACATCAGAATCAGTCCTGTATAACTGTCAATCAGGTTCAACTGTTTCATAATAATATAGTAAGGAATACACAACAGGATTCCCGGAAACATTCTTGTCATAAGAACCGCCATCTTGATCTTCCCGGCACCTGCGATTTTATATCTGGTAAGTCCATATGCTGCCATTACTGATAATATCATACAGATCAGTGTTGTGACCAGTGTAATAAAAATACTGTTCATAAAATATCTTACGAAATTCGACTGAAACAGTACATGTCTGAAATTGTCAAATGTGATATGCGTCGGTATGATCTGGGATGGGTCATAAATCTGTTCTTTTGTTTTCAGGGCAGTCAGCACCACGTAGATAAACGGAGTCACTGCAAGGAAAACCATGACTATTGTAAACACATAGGCAATCACATGCCTTATGGCTTCATTTCGTTGTTTTGCAAGCATATATTTTCCTCCTCCCTATTCATTCTTTCTCACTTACCATCTTCAGATAAACTCCGGAAAAAACAGCCATGAATACAAACAATACCACGGATGCAGCTGCTGCAGTTCCGAAATTATGGTCAATAAATGCTCTTCTGTATGCATAGGTGTAAATGATCTCTGTGCTGTACAGCGGTCCACCTTTGGTCATCAGCCAGATGGTGTTAAAACAGGACACAATACCGATCAGGTTCAAAATGGTTGAAATAGCCAGAGGCTCTTTAATGATCGGAAGTGTGATTTTCCAAAAACACTGCCAACGACTGGCACCATCTATTTCCGCACTCTCATACACATCCCCGGAAATTCCCTGCAGTGCAGCCAGAATAAAGATCATCTGAAAAGGAATTCCCTTCCAGATTGCTACCAGAACCACACACCAGAACGCTGATCCCACATTTCCAAGCCAGGACACAGATTCTGTAATCATTCCCAGTTTCACTGCCAGGATATTAATGATACCTACATTTGCATTGTATAAAAAAGTAAAGGTCATGGCTGCTATGGCGTGAGGAACTGCCCATGGAACCAGGATCAAGGTTCTGTATACGGATCTTCCTTTCAGCTTTTGGTTCAGTGCAAGCGCAAGAAGCATGGCTGCCACAAGCTGCACTACAAGGTTTACCACTGTCCACTTTACTGTATTTCCAATAGACTGTATGAACACTTTATCTTTAAAAATATCAATATAATTCTGCAAACCTGCAAAAGTATTAAATGCAGGATCATTGGGGCGTACAAGGTTATAATTTAAGAAACTCAGATAAATACCTCTGAAAAGAGGATACACGGAAAGCGCCAGAACCGCAATCACTGCAGGTGCCATCAGAAGATATCCCGGAAGATTTTTTCTTAGCTCCAGACCTTCTTTTCTACGTATTTTGGACATGATCTTCCTCCCTTCTCAACGAAGAAGCGCTGCCGCCATTTCACGCCAGCGCCTCTGTTATTATTTCATGTTTGTTTCCCGGATATTTTTACTGATAATTAGATGCAATGTTTTCATTGAGCTTCTGGGTAAGAGAAGTCAGCGCATCTTCAGCTGATGACTGTCCGTAGTCTACTTCCAGGATGGCATTGGTAATCAGTTCATCGATGGATTTCTCATTGATAACAGCAGGTCTTGCTTCTGTATACGGAAATTCTTCTGTAAAGACTTTCAGTTTGTCATTTCCTTCCAGTGCTTTGTCATAGTCGAAGTCTTTACGTGCTGAAATCTTTCCTTCTACGCCAAGAAGAGAATCTCCTTTTTCTGAATTCAGATACTGAATCAGGTCATAAGCAAGTTCCGGATCTTTGCAGTTGGTATTAATATTCCAGGTCCATCCTCCCAGTACAGTTGCTTCTGTTTTTCCTTTTACCATCGGAGCAATGCCGTAATCCAAATCCGGATTAATATTTTCTACTCCGCTGGAGCACCAGTCTCCGCCCAACAGGAAGGTTGCTTCTCCATTTGCAAAACTTTCATATACTTTGTCCCATGTAGTTGCTTCTTTAAAAGACTCTACCAAACCGCCTTTGGAGATCAGATCACAAATATAATCCCATGCCTCTTTTCCCTCCTCATTGTCGATCACTACCTGCGGGATATCTCCACTTGTATCAATGACTGGGCATTCATTCTGATAGAAAAATGAATAAAAAGCATATGCACTCTGATAAGTAATAATGCCGCCATATCCGGCTTCTTTTGCTTTATCTACTGCATCAGAAAGTTCTTCCCATGTTGTAGGAACATCGATTCCCAGTTCCTCCAGACGTTCTTTATTATAATAGAGACCCGTACAGTCCATATACCATGGCACGGAATAATATTTACCCGCAAATTTGCCGGAATTGAGTGGTCCTTCTTGATACTGCGCAGTAAGCTCATCGGCTGTGGTAAGATCTTCCAGTGGATACAGAAGTCCCATTGCTGCAAGGTCAATGGCATGTCCGGAATTGTCCATCATTACAATGTCTGCTCCGCCTCCTGCCAGAGCTGCTGTCTGGAAAGATTCCTTAATATCCTGCTGGGAAGCTCCCTGCAATGTGATCTCCACCCCTGGATTCTCTTCTTCATATTGTTTGATCACTTTCGTAAACTCTTCCCCTTTTGCTCCTGTCTCATCGATCCAGTCATTTACCATCAGAAGTGTCAGTTCTCCTTCTTTCTGATCTGAAATATCAGATGCAGCCCACACACCTGTCCGTGCGCCCAAAGCCAACGCCCCTGCCAACATAACAGCTAATGCTCTTTTCTTCATTATATAGTTCCTCCTTCTCATCTTCTCTCTTAATCTCTATGTTACTGATCTGCTTTCCAATCGATTGTTCTGCTATGCACTTATTAAAACATGAAATCCCTGATTTTTGAATAACGATATTATTCTTTCTTTTTCCATCTTTTCT
Organism: uncultured Blautia sp.; assembly: GCF_937880195.1. GTDB lineage: Bacteria > Bacillota > Clostridia > Lachnospirales > Lachnospiraceae > Blautia_A. The sequence goes on along the minus strand of NZ_CALFLA010000042.1, from coordinate 19,439 downwards.
AAAAAAAGTAGAGCTTTCCGGAACTGGTATTATTTTTATCTTTTTGGAACCAAACATCTAAATTATCTTTATTCTCATTTCTCTTCTCATCACGTATAATCACAAGCATAAAAGACAGATGCAGGATTCCTGACATCCTGTGGATTTTATTCCTAACTAACTTTTTACTATTTTTTAAGGAGGGTTTTCCATCATGAAAAAACTGAATGTTGCTTTAGTAGGCTTAAGCTTCGGGCTTGAATTCGTTGCTATCTACTGTAAACATCCTGATATTGATAAGGTGTATGTCGTAGATAAAAATGAGAAACTTCTGAATATTGCAAAAGAACGATACAGTATTCCGGATGAACGCTGTTTCACAGATCTGCAGGATGTACTGGATATTCCTGAAATTGATGCAGTTCATCTTGTAACACCGCCGGCAACCCATGCTCCATTTTCTGTACGCGTCTTAAATGCAGGTAAACATTGTGGCTGTACAATTCCTATGGGAATGAGCATCCAGGAATTAAATGACATCATTGCAGCCCGCAAAGCCTCCGGTAAAAATTATATGTTTATGGAAACAACGATTTTCCAGAGAGAGTTCCTCTATATCCAAGAACTTTATAAGAAGGGTGAACTTGGACGTCTCCAGTACATGACCTGTGCACATTATCAGGATATGGAAGGATGGCCGGAATACTGGGAAGGCTTCCCGCCACTGATGCATCCGACACATGCAGTTGCTCCTTGTCTGATGCTTGCAGGACATCTTCCGGACAAAGTTTACGCAAGAGGTTCCGGAAAAGTCCGCAAAGAACTGGCTGACAAATACGGCTGCCCATTCGCATTCGAATCCGCATTTATTTCTCTTCAGGACAGCGATATAACTATTGAAATGGAACGTTTCCTCTACGGTGTAGCCAGAAGCTATTCCGAATGCTTCCGAGTATACGGTGAAAACGAGAGCTTCGAATGGCAACAGCTTGGTGATGAAGATCCTGTTCTCTTTACCCGTACAGGAGAACTAGAGAAAGTGGACATTCTGGATGAAGACAGCGAAAAATCCAGCCGTGGATCAGAAATTGTAGAAAAAAGAATCCAGATCCCGGATTATGCACACCTTCTTCCGAAGGAAATCGCATCCTTCACCACCAACACAGTATATAATAATGAGAACACCCATCTTTCCTTCACCCAGGGAGGCGGTCACGGTGGTTCCCATCCACACCTTGTACATGAATTCATCCGTTCCATTCTGGAAGAACGCAAACCTGCTATTGACGACATCATGGGTGCTTACTGGACAGGTACAGGAATCTGTGCACATGAATCTGCTATGAAAGACGGAGAAGTTATTACAATTCCTCGTTTCGAATAACCTATATCATTTAACTTTATATCATAAATACATCAGAGAGTGTGTAGAAATTTTCCAATCTACACACTCTCTGATATTTTTCATCTATTTGCAGCAAATCATATATCATGTTATTATTTCGTTATCTTCTCAATCATGCACTGATGCTCTTTATCCTTTTTGGAATAGTTAATCCCTGCCAAAAGAATATTTCCTGCATATTCCTCCAGACTTTTACAATATTGCTTCTGTTTAATCTGAGAAATAGCTCCTTTGGCACTTTTATCCCATTTTAATTCCACTACCAGAGCAGGTTTATCAGGAAATTTTTTTCTCGGAATAAAGACCATATCCGCAAATCCCTTTCCTGTTGGCAGTTCACGATATACGCTATAATAGTTTCTAGCCGCATACAGAGCCAGTGAAATAGTATAACTTAACTTGTTGTGCTAGATAAAATAAAATATAAAGAAACTTCAACAAAATGTGCTATCTTATTTGTAGGACATACAAATTTGAAAGGGGGCATCATCATGTTGAAGTTTCAAAATAATGATACCACGATTATTGCAACTTTTGAAGACTTTATTTTGACCACTTACGTTATTATTGATGAATTGGTTACTGTTCAGGGGTTAGCTGGACTTGAGAGAACCGATGGTGTAGACTGATAACAGTCAAAGCCATCGATTCTCTTTATCCAAATATCCTGGATACTCTGTCATATATATTTGCCGGATCTTCAAGGCGCATCAAAACAAGCATGCTCATGCATTGGCAGAGATTCTCAATGCTTTCGAAACTCCTGAATGTCACGGCCTGCGCCTGTTTCCGCTTATAATTCCTTAGAAGCCTTTCTGCTTCATTATTCGTGGCAGGCACCCTGAAATCGTGCAGGAACAGCAAATGGTTCTGCATATATTTTTCCATTCCCAGGAACTGGTTATACCCGTCTTTGTAATAAGCATTTGCCGGAATGTCCTCATATTCTTTCCGGGCCGTTTCAAGTATCTTCAGATACCGTTCTTCAAATCCGGAGATCTTTTCCGGGTCTAAGTTACAAGACAGCAGGGTCTCATTCCGGAAGTGGATCATTTCCTGTATCAGACCATGCATTTCTTTATTCCATACACGGCCCGGTTCATTATCCATGCTGTCTTTGAGGTACCGTAGTACATGGGCAAGACATTCCTGATGGTCTGTCCCATAACTATAAAAAGTGATATCATGGTCATGGACAAGGATACCCTGGTAATCCTCCGCAACAGTACCCTTTACTCCTTCGTGCCCTTTTTTCGCACGGGCAAAGTACAGGGCTTTTCCGTCTGGTGTCGCACATACATATACATAACAGCCTTTTCCGTTTTCCCTGGCGTTCGTACAGTCTGTATGCATGACCGGAGAAAACAGCATGTCTGCATAAGCAGCCCTGCGTTCAGGCTCGGTTTTTAAGGCAAACTCTCTGCTGAGTCTGCTGATCATACCTTTGGAAATGTTCAGCTTTCCACCTGTCAGGTCCGACAGGAATTTTCTGCTTTTATCAATAGAGGCACAACAGTCATTATTTAACAGGAACAGGAATGCCCGGATGCTGCCGTCATAATTCACATCATTGATAACCCCGTCTGGAAATGCAGCATGTACACGTTCCCCTGTTTTGGCATTATAATAGACATCTGCATGATATTCTGTCACATCCAGCACCATACGGATACTTACAAGCTGTTTTATGATCGTTTTGGCAGTCTTTTTAAAATCTGGGTCCTCAAGGACTGCTTCCGGTGGCGGCAGAAAGACCGTGGGAACTGTTGGTTCCTGTTTTTTACGGCAGTGACCCTTATGCCCGGGCTGGGCTCCGGGTTTTCTACCTGTTTTTTCCCTGCTGTTTGCAACCTTTTTAGGGCGCAGTGATTTCGAGGATGGTATGGAAGAGTTCTCATAATCACGGTTAAGTTGGGCCCTCAGTTTCTGGTTTTTTCCTTTTTCCTCTTCCAGTGCAGATTCTGCCGCGTACCTCAGATGGAGCTGCTCCAGATATTTTTCATGCATCTGCTCATAGGCAATAGCAGTTTTTTCACAAAGCTTCTGCAGTCTCCGGATCTCTCCCTGCTTTCTTTCCACAACTTTTTTATGTTCTTTTTCCATGTCCCCGTAAACCTGAAACCAATGTTCCCTGTTCTGACGGAGCTGGCGGACAGCATTTTCAAGTTCAGTTTTCAGTTTTCGGACTTCACGTTCCATTTCCCTGCATCTTTTTTCACATTCTTCCTGCATGCGGACATAAGCAGCACCAGATTCAAGTTCCCTGATCCTTGCTTTCAAAGCTCTGTTTTCATATTGAAGATGCATATCATACTCAAAATTGACTCTCATCTGGCCTTCTCCTGTGCGCACTGTATTATCTGGTCTGGTCTTTTCTCATCTGCCGGATGATCTCTTCCTGTGTCTGGCAGAGTTCTTCCTGGACTCGGTATGCTTTTGTCAGTGTTGCAATATGTTCTTCTAAGTAATGGTTTCTTTCTTTTAATATCTGGATCATATCGTCCTGGCTTTTTACAAGCTGGTTCTGCTTTTGGAATGTATCATCAAACATACTGCACTGCTGTTCTAATTTCCGGCATCTGTATTTTAATGCCTGGATCTCTTTTTCGTATTGGTTCATTATCTTACTCCTGAAATCGTTGAAATCTATACACACATTATAAGGGAAAAGCCGCAAAAAAGCGAATCCGAGTGAATGTGGATAAAGTGAAAATGACGGATAAAAAACAATACATATTTTGTGGATAAAAAGGATCTCCATATGACTGAAACAGGAAAAGTATTCCTGCGCTATCTGTATAAGCGTTTCTGGTGGAAGGTTATCCACCATAGAAAAAAGCTCTTTCGCATTATCCACAAAAGAGCTTTTGAGACATCAATGAAAAAATTAAAATTCGTCATTTTTACTAATGCCCCCTGCAAGGGTCTGAACAGTAACTAAAAAGAAACTGAGCCGGAATTTTAAAGCAGCTGTCTTTTTTTCGTAACACATTTTGTACCGTTCTTATTCCACAGCTGCTTTTCTCACCTGAGAAAGAGCCTTGGCTACTGCTGGTATCGAAATTATGATCACAGTGATCACTGCCTCAGCCAAAAGGAAACTGTAATTATAAACAATAGGATATACTGCAGTCAGTGATTTCGGGAAGTTATCCGGCATATAGTCCATCCAGTACAGATATCCTCCAAGAGCATGAAAAGCGCCTCTGGCGATCACTGCCGCAATATAGCCCTTCAGAAGTCCATGGGATTTTTTTGCAAAAAATCCAGCGATTCCAAGAGCGGCAAAAGCGAGAACATAATCACAGCATACCTGGAAGAAAGAAAGCACATACGGCTCCTGGATAAACTGCAGGATTCCGTAGGCAAGACCTACCATCACGCCTGTTTTCGGACCGTACCAGTTGGCGGTAAGCACAATAAAAAGCATGCTGCACAATGTTACGCTTCCTCCCCAGGGAAGATGGAACAGCTTCATGTAAGATGTAATAAATGCAAGGGCTACCGCCATGGCACAGAACACAAGCTGTCTGGTGGTGATCTTCTTTCTGTCAGAACTCTTTCCTGCAAAAAAGATGGCAAGACCGAATAATACGATTCCGGCGATCACGCACACAACGTAACCGGCTGTTGTCAGCCCTCCTTCTGCGTTTACCATAAATTGAAACATAAAAAAACCTCCTTTATCTTCGATTGAAGACAAAGGAGATTTATAATCCCACATTTTGCGCATCCCTACGTTGGCATTATCCAGATCAGGTTACGGGTCGAAGTTTATAACTTCCTCTCAGCCTGTAACACAAGCTCCCCTGTCGACAATCCCTATGTAATTTATTACAGGATTTCCTGTAACGGAATTGATTATATACCTATATTCGGCAAAAGTCAATCATTGGAGGGATCGTAGCCGTGAGGGGCGTAAACAGTAACAGATTTCAGGCTGCCAGTTCTTTTGCTTTCTTTGCACAGGAAGCTGCATCTTCTGTGTATGCGTCTGCGCCGATCTCATCTGCAAATTCCTGAGTGATGGGAGCGCCGCCTACCATAACCTTGATCTGAGAACGGAAGGAAGACTCGTTGAGAAGAGCTACCGCATCTTTAAGAGCCGGCATAGTTGTTGTAAGAAGAGCGGAACAGCAGATGATCTTTGTATCCGGGTTTGCCTCATATGCCTCTACAAATTTTTCCTTCGGAACGTCTACGCCAAGATCGATCACTTCAAATCCGGCAGATTCCAGCATCATGCTTACCAGGTTCTTTCCAATATCGTGAAGGTCTCCTGCAACTGTTCCAATGATCACCTTGCCTGCTGCTCCTGCTGCGCCTGTTGCAAGATGGGGTTTCAGAACCTCAACGCCTTTTTTCATTGCTCTTGCAGCAACAAGCATCTCAGGAACAAAGATCTCGCCGTTTTTGAATTTTTCGCCTACAGCGTCCATTGCTTTGATCATTCCCTGATTTAAAATATCTTCCGGGTTACATCCTGCGTCAAGAGCTTCCTGAACTGCTCCTGCGATAACCTTTGCTTTTCCTTTTTCTACTAAAGCATAAACTTCCTCAATACCTGCCATTGTAAAAATCCTCCTTTTAATTTATATGTTTATATAACTTCTTTTTATTTTTTTGGTCCAAAAATTCCTTCTCGGTAAGCGCTGATATATTCCATACAGTAATCGTCCTGTCCAAGCAGAGCTTCTGTAGCATAGATCACGCCCATCATATCTCTGTTTGTAGGATCCAGGATCGCGCTGTCAAGGCCTGCGTTCATTGCCAGAACTGTAAATCCTAAGTTCACCATCTTGCGAACAGGAAGATTGAAAGAGATATTGCTTACAGCCGCTGTAATATGGATATCCGGGTACTGCTTGCGGATGGTGCTGATCACCTCAACGTTCATGGCGATTCCATCCTCAGAAGTACAGAGCATTTCCACCAGCGGGTCAATGTGCATACGGCTTGGGCTGATACCGTACTCTTTTGCCTTTGCCATAATCTTATCAAAAACATTCAGACGGTCCCCGGCGCATTTAGGAATTCCGGTATCGTCAGAGAGAAGACAGATAACTTCCCATTTTGTGTCTGCGATCAAAGGAAACAGAACATCAATCTTATCTCCTTCTCCAGAAACAGAATTGATCAATCCCGGACGTTTGCAATATGGAAATACCTGCGCAAGAACCTGGGCGCTTGGGCTGTCCACAGAAATCGGAAGGTCGCTGACCTCCTGAATACAATCGATCATCCATTTCAGAGTCTCTACTTCTTCCTCTTCCGGAACAGAAGCACAGCAGTCAATATATGTTGCTCCCGCTTCGTCCTGCATCCTTGCCCGTTCTTTTATAAATTCCGCGTCACGGCGGGCAATGGCATCTGCTACGGCAGGAATGGAACCGTTGATTTTTTCCCCAATAATTATCATACTAACATTCCTCCTACAATTTATGTAACTACAGTATATCAAAGGTTTCGCCCTTTCTCTATTTTCAAAAATGCGTATTTTTTCTCCCTCTTTCCTACAAATTGTATGAAGACTTTTTCTTTCCTTCTTGTGAACAAAAAAAGGATACGGTATAATAAAAAAAAAACAAAAGGAGATCTTCCATGAAACTCAGCGCCCAGCTTATTATCTATCATCTCCATCAGAGGTTTTCCCTTGCCGCATCCTCCTGGCTTTCCTGCGAGCCATATCTGGAATGCCCTGTGATATATCAGCCTCCAGAGGCTCTCTCTGACGGCAGGATTTATATTTGTGATGACGAGGGATTTCTTATGCCCTCCCATCACTTGTCCAAAACTCTGGTGATCCTTACAGGAAAATCCCGGTATCTGGAAGAGGAAGACTACCCAAATCTGTGCATTTTGAAGGAACGTCATACGCCTGCAGAAGTACTGGGCTTTCTTCAGGAGATTTTTCTGAAATACGAAAACTGGAACCAAAGTCTTTTTGACGCGATCCTGACCCAGCCTTCTGTTCAAAAGCTCATCGATCTGACAGAACAGATCGTCCCCAATCCCATGTCTGTCATTGGTATGGATTTTACCATTATTGCCTCCAGAGGCAGTTTTGACGAAGACATGAAAAGCGGAATTTTCGGTTCTACAGAAGAGACTCAAAATGTGGTCAACTCATTAAAGCATGATATCAATTATGCGGAGGCTCTGTTCCGTACCGGATATTTTCTCTATCCGGGAAATCCAGTCACTCCTCCTTCCCTTTGTGTCAATATACGAAGGTCAGGCAAAACAGGCTACCGTCTTTTGATCCTTCCCGGAGAAATTCCCCTGGACGATACCTTTGGTTTCCTTGCAGAACATCTGGCAGGCCTGGTTTCCCATGTACTTTCCACCAAATCTGTTACAGAAAGAGATGCTCTCTACCCTCTTCATCAGATTTTTCATAACCTTTTAACAAACGCCAAGGCAGACTATGTAGAGATCAGCCGCCAGCTTACAGAAAACGGCTGGCTTTCTTCCCATTCCTACCAGTGCATCCTTATAAAAACAGGCATCCTGGACTGGAAAAACCTGACCCTGAAATCCATCTGCCGCTATGTGGAGAATTTTATTCCCTCAGCCTGTGCAGTGGAACACCGGGGAGACGTAGTTGTTTATATTGATCTTGATCTGTGTGATTTTACTTTAGACGAGATTACTCAGAAACTTGCCGGGTTTATCCGCGACAGTCTTTTGAACGCCGGCTACAGCCGGGTAATGCTTGGACATTTTAATTTTCAGAGACAGTATATCCAGGCGGCCATTTCCATACAGACAGGTTCCCGAAAACAGCCCACCTCCTGGATCCATCACTTTAACGATATTGCTCTTTCCTATATTCTGGAACAGCTCACCAGCCGTCTCCCGGCTTACATGATCTGTCACGAAAAGCTCCTGAAACTGAAATATCAGGACGAAGCTAACGGTTCCTGTCTCTATGAAACCCTGAGAGCTTTTCTTCAAAACCAGCAAAGCGCAACAAAAACGGCTGCGGCGCTTTTTATCCACCGCAGCACACTTCTTTACCGCCTTGATAAAATAGAAAATCTATTAAAATCCGATCTGTCCGATCCTGACGAACAGCTTTATCTTATGCTCTCCTTTGCTCTTATGGATCAGGAGGAAAAATCAAAAAAATAACAGGAGGTATAGGCAATGGTGTTTGGCCCGTAATAATATTTTATATTATTTTTTGTACAGATATCACTGACAAGAATCCCATAAGCCTCCATAGATGAGATTCTTTTTTGCGGCATCCTGCAAGGATTGTCAGGATAAGTACACTCCCTGCAAAGAGTACAGGTTCCTGCTCCAAGAGGAAGCAGATCCGGACAGACAGCCCTCAGCTTTTCGGCAGTTTCCAGAAAACGCTTTTTGTGAAGCATTTCCGTCTCCTTTATGCCTTCCCAATCCATGCTGTCTTCCAGTTCTCCTACTGTCTGTACCAGAATCCCGTTTTTATATGATCTAAGCTTTTGTCTGCATGTTTCCAGGCTTCCACAGCCTGGAGGACAGGCCCAGTTTTTGCCATACATCCCACAATTTCCATTCTGGCACATATCCCGCACTTCTTCCATAAGCTCCACGCTTTTTACCTGTATCTCTCCTGTACAGGAAAAACCTGCCGCCTCTATGATCTCCATAATTTCTTTTTTATTCTCCATGTTCCTCTTCCTCCGGAAATCCCATTTCATCCACATAAACTTCCTGAAATTCTACGTCCAGGGCAAGCTCTACAAACTCTGTTTTCTCTGCCAGAGCCTTGCTTCGCTCAAACTGTTCTCTGTTTACAGCAGCGATTCTCGCCCCTTCTCCCGCCGCATTTCCTATGGATGTGATCCGATCCAAAAGAACAGAAGGCAGCATTCCGATAGCGCAAGCGCTTGCAGGGTCCAGATAATTTCCAAAGGCTCCAGCGATCAGAACTCTTTCGATATCTTCTGTACGGATTCCTTTTTTCTGGCAGAGAATCTGAATGCCCGCCGCAATGGCTGCCTTTGCAAGCTGCAGTTCCCTGATATCCCTCTGGTTTAAAAATACGCGGCTTGTAAAATAATAGGGTTCCGTAAGCCGTCCTGTCTCGTCAATCCTTCCCTGTTTCAAAAGACAGGCCGCTCCGTCCAGAAGTCCTGATCCGCAGATTCCAAGAGCCTCTCCGCCGCCGATCACATGGGCTTTAAGCTCTCCATCTTTGATCCTCACATGGTCAATGGCTCCTGCGCTTCCCCGCATTCCGCAGGTGATCTTGGCTCCCTCAAAAGCAGGACCAGCTGCAGTAGAGCAGGAAATCATCCCATCTCTGTTTCCAAGAACAAGCTCCCCATTTGTGCCGATATCTATTAAAAGGGTCATTTTTTCATTTGTGTCCATATCGGAAGCAACCAGACAGCCCACGGTGTCCGCTCCTACAAATCCGCCAATATTAGGCAGCCACCAAAGCTGCGCATTTGGGTGGACATGAATACCGTAATCAGAGGCTTTCAGCTCCAGAGCATTTGTCACCTCAGGGGTATAAGGAGCCAGCGCCAGCTTCTTAGTTGGAATTTCCAGAAACAAATGGTGCATACATGAGTTTCCCACCATTACGATCCGTACAATATCCTCAGGAACTCTTTCCGCTTCTTTTGCCAGTTCCCGGAACAATATGTTTACTGTGCTGCGGATACACCCGCTTAATATTTCCGCCCCGTTTTCCATGGCATAGCTGCATCGGTTCACTACATCCGCCCCAAACTGGCGCTGAGGATTCAGCGCGCTTTTGGTTCCGATCAACGCTCCGTTTCTTCCGTCCATAAGATAAGCCACCACGGAAGTCGATCCAATGTCAACAGCTCCCAGAAGAGGTTTTTTCAGTTCTCCAGGCAGTTTTCCAGGAGCAAAAGGAACCCTTTTTCCTGTTCCGCTTACAAGGATCTGTGCCTCTTCTTTTTTGTGTCCTGTATAGACTGTCATATCTTTCTGAACAGCAGTCTGACAGGCCAGTACCTCCTGCCCTTCGATTACCACCTTACATTTTCCACATTTTCCTTTTCCCCCGCAGTAGGCGTCAGGCGTCAGTCCTGCCTGGATCTGGGCTTCAAATACGGTAATTCCTTCTTCCGCCAGAACACTTATGCCTTCCTCTGCAAATGTAATCTTATATTTCATAGTTCACTACTTCTCCCATATATTGTCTATTGTATATTTATCCTTATTTACATGTAGCTTTTGTCCCCATCCTCCCGGAACGTTTTTATTTTATAGAAAAAATTCCCTTTCAGGTACATTCATACCCGGAAGGGAATTTTCGTTTCGCTTCCTGTTACAGAAGATATATCGGAAGTTCCTGGGAAATATGAACCGGACCTGCTGCATTTTCCGGCTGTTCTGTTCTGTCAGAAATAAATTTTGCCTGAATCTCTTCTGCATTACCAGGAGTAAGTACAGAAGTCTTCACAGTTCCTGCTGATTTTTTCGCTGTTGTCTTTCTTGTTGTTGTCTTTGCGGCAGTCTTTTTTGTAGCCGGCTTTTTGGCTGCTTTTGGGGCTGCGGCTTTGCTTTCTGCTGCTTTTGCGCTCTCAGAAACCACTTTGGTCTCTGCTACGGACGCTGTCCCTTCGCCCTGAGATGTTTTTTTTGCTCCTGCGCTTGCGGCGCGCTTAATGCTTTCTTTACCTACTGACACGTTTCATTACCTCCTCTGTTAATTCTGTATATTCTTTTGCGCTTCTGCTAGATTTTTTATATTCTACTACCGGAGCGCTGTTGTCCTGGGCCCACTCTACAGAACTGTCTACCCGGATAAAAGTATCAAATACATAGATCTCTTCCAGCTCATGAAGTGTTTCCATTGTCTGCTTAAAATAATTCTTCCGCGTATCCACCTTGGTAACAACAATACCCGCCGCTTCCAGATCCGGCGCGATCTGTTTCACCTCGTTAAGAAAATCAAACATATTTGCAAGACCGAACATTCCCCATGGACTTGCCTCCACAGGAATAATCACCTTGTCCGAAGCGCAGAGAATGTTCATGACCCATCCTCCAAGGGTAGGCGGCGCGTCTATGAGAATATAGTCGTAAACGCCAGAATCCTTAATGTTCTGCAGGCACTTTTTGAGGATAAATTCTCTCTGCCACTTAGTAAAAAGCTCATATTCAATAGAACTCATCAAGGTAGAGGAAGGAATCAGATCCAAATTCTCATATGGCGTATGTACAATAAATTCTGTAAGATCCTTCTGTTCTCTCACTGCATTGTAAAGGTTTTTGCCGCCTGCGGCTTTATCAAGCACCCAGTCCTCTGAAAAAAAGGAAAGGGACAGATTCAGCTGCATATCTCCGTCGATCAGAAGGACTTTTTTGCCCGCGCGGGCCATTGCCGCGCCAATATTGGAACAGGTGGTGGACTTCCCGCTTCCGCCTTTGTTATTGGTAAAACAAATGGTTATGGTCTTGTTCATAGGATGGCCTCCCGGAAAATAATTGCTGGTATCAGTATACTTTATTTTCTGACAATTTTCAATAAGATTTTCATAGATAAAACAAAAGAGCCTTGAAAAATCAAGGCTCTTCTTGTATGCAGCGTGTGTTAGAGGATTCGAACCCCCGACCTTTTGGTCCGTAGCCAAACGCTCTATCCAGCTGAGCTAAACACACATCCTTGCGATCTCTCTCGCAACAAAATGTATTCTACTGCATAATCACTTTTTTGTCAACACTTTTTCGAAAAAAGTTTTTATTTTTTTTAATTTCTGCGAAGAGCCTCAATGGGACTGAGTTTTGCAGCCTTTCTGGCAGGGTAAATACCAAAGAATACTCCCACCGCGCAGGAAAACAAAGTCGCAAACAATATCACACTAAGACTGATGCCAGGCTTAATTGTCATCTGCATACTTACGCTGATCACGCTGCAGATCCCATAAGCGCCCATAATTCCCAGAACAATTCCAATCATTCCCCCAATTACCGTAAGAATGGCTGCTTCTGCCAAAAACTGCATCATGATAGAGGAGGTTTTGGCCCCAAGGGATTTACGGATTCCGATTTCCCTGGTACGTTCTGTTACAGAAACAAGCATAATATTCATAACGCCGATACCGCCTACCAGAAGGGAGATCCCAGCCACAAAAGAAATAAACGCCGTTACCATACCCAGCATCTGGTTCATGGATTTCATCACATCCTGGAAATTCTGGATCTGAAAATACTCATCCCCTGCGCACTGATGGCGCTGTTCCAGCGTACGAATAATCTCATTTGCAACCTTCTGGGAATCCTTTGTGGTATCTGACTGAACTGTCATAGAATAAAAATAGTCCATATCGCCCACCAGCTCGTTCATAGCTGAGTAGGGAATATTAATATTCACAGGCATTCCTTCATAAGTATAGCTGACAAAGGTTCCGTTTTCTTTCTGTGTGGTAACGCCCATGATCCGAAAACTTTTTGTTACATCATAGCAGGTAACGTCAATACTCATACCAACCACGTCGTCTGTGCCAAACAGTCTTTTGGCGTCTGTATCAGAAATCACGCACACCGGCTTGGCTGTTTCAACCTCCTGCTCCCCAAAATAGCTTCCGTATTTCATATCCGCATTATTGATCATTTTGGCGTCCGGGCCTTCTGCTGTTACCATCAGGTTAAAGGTTCCCTTTCCGGTTACAGTCTCGCCGTTATAACCGTCGCCTACGCTGATGCCTTCTACATCTTCAAGCTCACGGACAGCCTGAATATCCTCCGGGGTGATCCATGTCTCCTCGCTCATACCGTCATTACTGACATAAATATAGATCTGGCCGCCTCCCACGTCGCTGATCTCTGAATTCATCTGGTTTTTTGTTCCCTCTCCAATGGAAACAATGGCAATAACAGAAGCAATTCCAATAATAATTCCAAGCATGGTCAGAAAAGATCTTCCCTTATTCGCCCGGATATTCTGAACTGCCATTTTTATATATTCATAAAAACCATTCATCAGGCATCCTCTCCTGTCGTATCTGAAGCCGCTCCTTCACTGGAAGCCCCGTCAGCAGGCATAGCTTCTGCCTCCATTCCCTCCTGAAGGCTTCCAATATCAAGAAGTACCTCGTCTCCCTCCAAAATGCCGGAGAGGATCTCAACGGAATCATCAGAACTTAAGCCTGTCTCTATATTTTTACGGACAATCACGCCGTCTTCAAGAACATAGCAGAAAGAACCTTCCTTGCCGATATTTACTACCTCTGTAGGAAGAACCACAGCGTCATTGACCGAAGCTGCCTGGATCGTTACTTTGGCGTCTACGCCCAAAAAGATATTTTCATCCGGCTGATCGATCCGCACTCTTGCTGAGATCAGAGACGCCCCCTTCTCGTTCTGGGTGGCGATATGGCTAACTGAAGTCACTGTTCCTTCATATTGCTTCCCTGCAAGGGTAATAGAGGCCTTCTGGCCTTTTGCTACTTTGTCATAGTCATATTTGGAAATATTTACATCTACGTCCACACGGTCAGTATTCTGCAGTGTAAAAAGCTCCATGCCCTGGGTAACGGTAGCGCCCTCTACCACAGCCGCCTTTGAGATCACTCCGTTAAAATCTGCAACAATTCCTTTTTTTGCAGATTCCACAAGTTCCTGGGCTGTCATCTGATCCAGCTCAGAAAGATTATTCGTGATTTCCATCCGCTCTTTTTCTTCTTCTGTCACCGCATTGGGATCTGCCTCGGCAATAGCTTCCTGAGAAGCAAGCTCTGACTGCAGCTCTGCAAGATCGCTGGACGCTCTTTCAATCGCTGCTTCGATCTCAGAAGTATCTGCTGTAACTGATACAGCCGGACTATCGCTGGAAGGAGAATCGCTGAAATCTGCTGCTGTTCCGTCTGTCACCAGATCCGGCGCTCCTGTAAAATCCGAGAGAAGAGGCGCTGCCGGAGTCTGAGTTTTGTAGTCTTCATATGCGGCCTGGGCATTCTGATAAGTTACCTGAGCCGCGCTCCTGTCCGCCTCCGCCTGAGAAAGAGCTTCCGTATTTTCCTGGCTCTGATCTCCTGACCATGAAGTAAAAGCCATCTGATATGTATTTTCAGCCTCATTATAAGCGGTTAAAGCCTGATTGACCGCAAGGTTCAGCTCATTTAGTTTACTCTGAAATGCAGGAAGGGTTTCTTCCTCATAAATACGCACAGCCTCTTCATACTGTCTCTGAACCTCCGCCTGCGCTCTTCTTGCTGCTTCCGCCTTTTGGGCTGTCTCTGCTGCTGCCCGGGCCTGCGCGTCTGCCGTTACCTGGGAAAGCTGCTGTTTCAGCGCAGCCACATAATTTTGCTGATCTCTTACCTGCTTCTCCAGGGAAGCTGCGTTGTTCTTTGCATTTTTTTGTTTCTGAACCGCCTTATTTGACTTATTCAGAGTATTTTGCATATCAAGTTTCCCGGACTGTACGCTCAGCTCTGCTTTTTTCTGTTCCCGCTCCAGATCCTTCATATTAAATTCCACCAGACAGGTTCCTGCCTTCACAGTCTGGCCTTCTCGAAAAGCAACCTCTTCTACCTTGGCGTTTGCCGGAGAAAAATATGTCTTTTCTTCCTCACTGACTACTGTACCGCTGGCTTCCACCGTCTGCTGTACGTCGCCTGTCGCCGCCCGCACTACCTCTACCTGGGGAACAGTTTTGACTTCCTTACCAGGGTTTCCAAAAACCGCAATGCCTCCGGCAATCACTACTGCTGCAGCTCCTGCTCCGATGATCAGCTTCTTTTTTTTCATGATAATACTTCCTCCCTGCCAAAGCTCTCGTTAATGGTATCTGACTCAATCTTTCCATCCATGATCCTTACGACCCGACGGGCCTGGGCAGCGATCCCGTTATCATGAGTGATAAGGATCACTGTCCTGCCTGACTGGTGCATTTTTTTGAGGATACCAAGAATTTCTCTGCTGGAGGCAGAATCCAGATTTCCCGTAGGCTCGTCCGCCAGTATTACTGGCGGCTGGGCGGCAATAGCCCTGGCAATAGCTACTCTCTGCTGCTGCCCGCCTGACATTTCACTTGGCTTATGCTGCATACGCTTTTCCAGCCCTACCATTCTGAGAGAATCTATGGCCAGCTTATGTCTTGTTTTTCGGTCAATACCGCGATAGATCAGAGGAAGTTCCACGTTTTCCACTGCATTCAGATTTGCGATCAAGTTAAATCCCTGAAAGATAAATCCGATCTCACGGTTCCGCACCACTGACAATTCGTTGTCCTTCATGGTAGATACGTCTGTTCCATTGAGGAAATATTTGCCGGAGGTTGGAACGTCCAGACAACCCAGCATATTCATAAATGTAGATTTGCCGGAGCCGGACTGCCCAATAATAGCTACAAACTCTCCTTTTTTTATTTCAAGGTTTACGTGATCCAGCGCCCGGACCTCGTTTTCTCCCGGGTTATAGATCTTGCACAGGTCTTCTACCCTGATCAGTGTATCGCCCATGATTTCTCCTTCTTGCTGTTTCATGTTTTTATCTATGGTATCGTAATTCTTCTATTAATAGAACGAGTAAAACCGCAAAATCACTTCAAAAAATTTATGCGTCCAGCAAAAATGCCTTATAAGCCTTCTTTGCCTCATAAATATCAGCCTTGCTGGTGACTTCCCATGGCGCATGCATACTTAAAACTGCCACGCCGCTGTCAATTACGTTCATGCCGTAAAGAGCTGCAATATAAGCGATAGTTCCGCCGCCGCCTACGTCTACCTTGCCAAGCTCTGCTGTCTGGAAGGCGATCTTATGATCGTCAAAGATCTTGCGCACCTTAGCTACATATTCTGCGTTGGCGTCATTGGAGCCTGATTTTCCTCTCGCTCCTGTAAATTTATTCAGAACGATTCCTCTTCCCAGGAAAGCTGTGTTCTTTTTCTCAAAAACTTCAGCAAAAGCCGGGTCATAGCCTGCGCTTACGTCAGAGGAAAGCATAAAGGAATTACGAAGGGCTCTTCTAAGAGAAAGCTCTGTATAGCATCCCATTCCCTCCATCAGCTCTGCAACGCTGTTTTCAAAGAATCTGGACTGCATTCCTGTTGCTCCTACGCTTCCGATTTCTTCCTTATCTGTAAGGAGACAGCATGCAGTGCGCTTCGGAGCCTCCATTTCCAGCATTGCAAGGAAGGAAGTGTACGCGCATACACGGTCGTCCTGTCCGTATCCTGCAACCATACTTCTGTCAAGACCGCAGTCTCTTGACTCTCCCGCAGGCACGATCTCCAGTTCTGCAGAAAGGAAATCCTCTTCCTCAATATCGTATTTTTCTTTCAGAAGAGCAAGGATGTTTTCTTTTACTGCTTCTTTTTTGTCTTCAGGAAGATCTTTAAGAGGTCTGCTTCCAATAAGAATATCAAGATTCTCGCCCTCAACTACCTCTGCTGCTGTTTTCTGAAGCTGCTTGCCGGCAAGGTGGATCAAAAGATCTGTAATGTAAACAATGGGATCTTCCTTATCCTCTCCGATATTTACTTCCACCACTTCTCCGTCTTTTTTTGCGATCACGCCATGAATTGCAAGAGGAAGGGCAACCCACTGGTATTTCTTCACGCCGCCATAGTAATGTGTATCCAGATATGCAAGGTCGCTGTCCTCATAGAGTGGATTCTGCTTAATGTCGATACGAGGAGAATCAATATGCGCTCCAAGGATGTTCATACCATTTTCCAGAGGCTCAGATCCTACGTGGAAAAAGGCAAGGATCTTCTTCATTCCAACAGAATATACTTTATCTCCTGCGCTGATCTTTTCTCCATGAGCCAGCTTCTCCTCAAGAGAAACATATCCTGCCTCCTCTGCCTGACGTATAAGCTCTGTTACACACTCCCGCTCTGTCTTTCCTGCGTCAAGGAAGCTTCTGTAGCTTCTCGCGATCTGCTCCAGTTCTTTTTCTTCGTTCTCAGCATAGCTGAGCCATGCGTTTCTTCGTTCCATATTTATACCGCCTTTCGTGGTTTTTATTCTTTCCCATTATAATCCAAAGACAAAAATAATTCTATATATCAAACTAATTCTTAATCTATTTTTAAGAAACCTATTCTCATTTTTCCGTAAATTTATTGTCGCAGGGTAATCTCTTTGATAAAATAAAATATCATTATCAATTATTATAAGGAGGCATCATTTTATGCAGCAATCCAAAGACCTTCTCTCTCTGCTTCGCTCCATTAACAGAAAAAGCTATCCCGCTTACAAATCTCTCCGGGGAGCCTATCAGTTTGAGCATTATATCTTATCCATAGATCACGTACAGGGAGATCCTTTTGCTTCTCCCTCCCATGTAAGCGTCCATATTCCTCACCAGACTGCCGGTTTTCCAAAAGACTATTACAAGGACAGCCTGACCAGCCGGGTTCTCTGCGATTTTCTTACAAGAGAATTTGCCCGCCAGATCAGCCGCTTTACCTTCCAGGCAAAAGGCTCCGGCAAAAGCGGTCTGATCTCTGTAAGCCATTGCGGACAGGAGGTTATGACCCGCACTGCATGTGAGATCACACAAAAAGGCGTCGCTGTCCGTTTCATGATCGGCTTTCCTGCCAACGGACGAACCATCAATTCTCCTGAATTAGAAAAAATCCTGTTTGAGTTTCTTCCAATCTGCATAGAAAAAACCTTTCTTTATAAAAACCTGAACCCTGACAAATTGAAAGAAGCTGTTTTTCTGGCAGAGGATCAGGCCTATATCAGAAATCAGCTAAAAAAGCAAAACCTGGCGGCTTTTGTTGCCGACGGTTCTGTTCTTCCCAGAGAAAGCGGCATTTCCTCACGTCCCATGAAGGATTCCACTCCCTTTTTCTCTCCTGATTCTCTGCGGGTTACAATGGATCTGCCCCACAAAGGCAGGATCACTGGAATGGGAATCCCCTGCGGCATCACCCTGATCGTAGGAGGTGGCTACCATGGCAAATCCACCCTTCTCAACGCTCTGGAGCTTGGCGTTTATGATCATATCCCGGGAGACGGCAGAGAATATGTGATCACAGACAGCACTGCCTTAAAGCTTCGTTCTGAAGACGGACGTTTTATCAAAGATGTTGATATTTCCTTGTTTATCAATGATCTTCCAAACAAAAAGGATACCTCCTGCTTCTCCACACAGGATGCCAGCGGAAGCACCTCCCAGGCAGCCGGGATCATAGAAGGAATGGAAGCAAAAAGCCGTGTCTTTCTTTTAGATGAAGACACCTCTGCAACGAATTTCATGGTAAGGGATTCCTTTATGCAGCAGGTGATCTCCCGGGAAAAAGAACCTATCACTCCATTTCTGGAACGCGCAGAAGAACTTTATTCCCAGGCAGGGATTTCTACGATTCTTGTTGCAGGAAGCTCCGGAGCCTTTTTCCACATCGCAGACACAATAATCCAAATGGACTGCTATCGTCCTGTGGATATTACAGAAAAGGTCAAAAAGCTATGCGGCCTTTTTCCCTTAAATAAAACCTCCGTTCCTTCTTTCCGTCTTCCAAAAGGTCAGCGGATCATGACTGCTGCCTCCCATTCCAGTTCGTCCCGAAACAGAGGCGAAAACCGTGGTCATAGACAGCCTGACCGCCTGAAAACAAAGGTACATGGCACAGACGGCTTTTCTATCGGGCATCAGGAGGTAGATCTCAGATATGTTGAACAGATCATTGACCCTGAGCAGACAGCCACTTTAAGCCTTCTTCTGAAATATGCAATAGAACATATGATTGATGGAAAAAAGACGCTTGCAGAGATTGTAGAGCGTCTGGTCCGAGAGCTGGACGAAAAAGGATTTTCTTTTTTGTATGACAGTTCCTATATTCCCTGCGGCTATGCTCTTCCAAGAGTTCAGGAAATCTATTCCTGCTTTAACCGCTATCGAAGATAAAAAGAAAACTGCCGCCCTCCCGGCGATCTTGCCAGAAGTGCGGCTTTTATTCGTTTTCTTTTATTTTTTAGGGAAAGGAAAGAGTTCCGGCAATTCTCCCGGCATTGAAGAATTACCGGTGTCTTAAGGTCATTACCTTTAAGACACTTCTATCATATAACATAATTGTGATGATAGTTTGTATAATTTCTAATATAATTATAAAATATATAAACAAAT